>JAUWWA010000390.1 GCA_030617125.1 Pirellulales bacterium
CGCACGGCCTCTTCCGGCCCAAGCTGGTCGTCGGCTACCCGGCGCAAATGCTCGATAAACGTGGGCTGGTCCTCGCAGTGGTTGATCATCCTTCCGTACAGGGCCACGCGAGCACCGTACTTCTTCGCCTCCCACAACTGGTGAAAGGCGTCGTAGGTTGTGCCCGACGAACCGCCAAGGATTCCCACGATCAACGAGGAGTCGTAACTGACCAACTGCTCCATCGCGGCGGGGCCATGGTACACCACCTTCAAGAACAATGGTCGGGCTTCGCCGGCCACGCCCGCCAAGGTCCGCACAATCATGTCGTTGATGAACCGGCCCAGGTCCGGCACGGGGTTCTGCGGGGCGTTGGGATCGAACACCTCGAGGAAGTGGCGAAAGCCTTTGGCCGCCGTTTCCTCACGAAAAGCACGGTACGCTTCGAGTGTCCGATGATCGAGCCTCAGGTCGTTATTGAACGTTACCGAATAGAGTCCCAGATCGACCCCGAGACCTCGTTCGTGCGGTTCACATTGGGGCTTGCCGCACATCGCCTGATCGAGCGACGCGGAGCGGAAGGGTCGTGCGGGCTCCTGTGCATAGACCCCGCCCTGCGCGAGCCAGATGTCGGTGGTGTCGTTGGCCCGGATCGCCGGGGTGACGTGGCTGCCGTCAAAAAGCCGCTCCTGGATCGTCAGCACCTCGCTGGTGCTGGCGCTCATCAGCATGA
The DNA here is from genome assembly GCA_030617125.1 of Pirellulales bacterium. Taxonomy (GTDB): domain Bacteria; phylum Planctomycetota; class Planctomycetia; order Pirellulales; family Thermoguttaceae; genus JAUWWA01. The sequence continues at coordinate 713 of JAUWWA010000390.1, forward strand.
TGTCGATCAAGCCCTGCCGGACATTCTGGCGGATCAACTCACGATACTCGTCAAGCGATCGGAAACAGCCTTCCTGGGCGTGATGCTCCGGGCTTCGTCCCGGCGCGGCTATGCCGAAGGCCATGTCGGCATCCTTGGCGTCGGCGATAATGAAATCCTTGCACGAAGAGTCGGCCAAAATGCGCTCCCGCTTGACATCCAGCGATTTCTTCACCATGGGGCTCACCTTAGCCTGAAGTGCAGCGGCCTGAATGACCGCGAGCGGCTGCGTACGGTCCACAGTAACTCTGCGAGTTGAATTATAGCTTAATTTCCGGGCAAAGCTACCGTACGTTCGCCGCCGGGTCCTCAGCGGCTACGGCATCCATTGGCCGTTGATCGACGACGATCGATCCATCGGCAGCCTGGTGGGGAACGGATGACTTGCTGGGAAAGCGGTTGTGGTTGCCCGCAGCCAGTGGTCGCGACTTTGCATGCGATATGCAGGTTGTGCGGTTATTCAGTCCGCTCGAAGGTGAATTCACCGTCGGCGCAGTCGACCTTCACTTTGCTCCCTTCGGCGAACTCGCCTTTGAGGAGTTCGATGGCCAGCGGGTTCTGGATCCGCTGCTGGATGACACGTTTCAGCGGCCGGGCGCCGAACGTCGGATCGTAGCCCTCCTTGGCGATTTGATCGATCGCCGCGCCGGTCACCTCCAACACGATCCCTTTTTCTTCAAGCTGCCGCCGCAGCCGCCTGACTTGCAGCTCGACGATTCGGCCGATCTGCTCTCGCTTCAGCGGATGGAAGATCATGATTTCGTCGATGCGGTTGAGAAACTCGGGCAGGAAGTGGGCGTGGAGCGATTCTTCGATCGCTTCACGAATCTCGTCCTCCGTGCCGCCTTCCCTGGAGATCTCCTGGATGAGCTGGCTGCCCGTGTTGCTGGTCATCACGACGATCGTGTTGGTGAAGTCGACCGTGTGGCCGTGGATGTCGCTTAAGCGTCCGTCGTCGAGCACTTGCAGCAGGACGTTGAACACGTCGCGGTGGGCCTTCTCGATTTCGTCCAACAGGATGACGGCATAGGGCCGGCGGCGCACCGCCTCGGTCAAGCGCCCGCCTTCCTCGTAGCCTACGTAACCCGGCGGAGCACCGATCAACCGGCTGACCGTGTGCCGCTCCATGAACTCGCTCATGTCGAGCCGGATCATGGCGTTCTCGTCGTCGAACATCACTTCGGCCAGGGCCTTGCACAACTCGGTCTTGCCCACGCCGGTGGGCCCGAGGAAGATGAACGAGCCGATCGGGCGGTTCGGGTCTTGCAGGCCGGAGCGGTTGCGGCGCACCGCGCCCGCAACGGCCTCGACGGCCTCGTCCTGCCCGACCAATCGCAGGTGCATGCGTTCTTCCATGACCAGCAGCTTCGCGCGCTCCGTTTCGATCATTCGCGAGACGGGGATCCCTGTCCACGCGCTGACGACTTCAGCGATTTCCTCGTTGGTGACTTCCTGTCGCAAGAGCCTGCGGCCGCCCTTGGTCTTCTCCTCGCCGTCGGCCGATTCGTCGGCGTGTTGCTCCTCACCGGCGATCTGCTCGTCGAGATGTTTACGGCGCACGTCGAGTTCGTAAAGTTGCTGGTAGTCCTCTTCGGGGATGGGCTGTCCGGCGGCCGACTTCTGTTTAATGGCGGCGTCGAACTGCTCGAACTCGAAGTTGACTGCTTCGCGCTCCTGGCGCGTCTTCTGCACGTCGCCGCGGCCGAGCTTTTCGGCCTCCCATTGCCGGTGCAACTCGGCGAGGTTGCGATCCAACTGCTCCATCTCTACCTTGATTTCCTCGCGCCGCTGGCGGATGTCCTCGCCGGTTTCGTCGGCCAACTGCCGATCGGCCAGTTCCAACTGGGTGCGCCGCCGCTGGGCCTTGTCGATCTCCTCCGGCACGCTCTCCAACTCCATGGCCACGCGGCTGGTGGCCTCGTCGACCAGGTCGATGGCCTTGTCGGGCAGGAAGCGATCGGCGATGTAGCGGTGCGAGAGGTTGGCTGCGGCCATCAGCGCCGAATCGGTGATCTTCACGCCGTGGTGGGCCTCGTAACGCGGCTTCAGTCCGCGAAGAATCGCGATCGTGTCCTCGACCGTCGGCTCGCTGACTTGCACCGGCTGGAAACGGCGCTCCAGCGCGGCGTCCTTCTCGATGTACTTGCGGTATTCGTCGAGCGTCGTGGCGCCGACGCAACGCAGTTCGCCGCGGGCCAGCGCGGGTTTAAGCAGATTCGCCGCGTCGCTGCCGCCTTCCGCCCGGCCGGCGCCGACTACCGTGTGCAGCTCGTCGATGAACATGATCACGCTGCCGCC
>JAUWWA010000425.1 GCA_030617125.1 Pirellulales bacterium
CCCCAGCGGAGATTCGGGTGCTGCGCGAGGAGTTGGAGCCGGCAACTCCCCCGGCGGGGTTGGCGTCGCGTGTGTCAGCGTAGAAGCAACATATGAGCGAGGCCTAAAAAAGGGCATGAAAACACGCTCCCCGGCAACCCGAGACGGGCAGGATCGCCAGGTGGCGAGTTACGCGCGCGGCCGGATCGCTCCGGTCAGGCCGCTGTAGTCCGATCGGTCGTCCGTGTGCCACAGCGGCTCGCCACGCTTGACTCGTTCCGCCAAAACATCGAGCTTCGCTTGGGAACCGGCCGGGGAGTCGGTGCCGACAAACTTACCCGTCTCGACAGGCTCGAAGTCCTCGTCGCAGCCACGTTCCAGAATTGCTTCAAACACGTTCCGCATTGCGGTATCACTCCATCAAAGTCCACCAACTTCTGCAACCGGCCGGCAAAAGATCGCCTTCACTGGAAAGCCGAAAACCGCGGCCGGGATTAAGCTCATCGTTGCGCCATATGTGTCGGATGCGGCGTGTATCGATCAAATCCGAACAGGAAGAACAGCGCCACGAGTGCCAAACAATCTATGTATTATTCGCGCTGACAGCCTTATCGTCAAGTACCTGGCGAATATTTTTTTGTTGCACGCTGCGCGGCGTTCTGGTTGGGCAAACTGGGCAGCATGGGCAACTTCTCGGCCGCCTACATCCCCGCCAAATCGTCCAGCCACGTCTCGATCAGCGTGGACTGATTGGCATTGCGGTCGATCTGTTTGGCTGCTTCAAGACACCGCTCCAGGCTTGAGGCGACCCTCAGCCCGTCACCCCGGTCGGCTTCGGCGGCCGGGCCAACGAAGCGTCTCAGTTCGGCGTCTTTCGACGGTGCGGCGCCGCTTTGGACCTGGAGCAGTTCCCGGTAGAACTCGGTCGCGAAACCGACCACTCGCCGCAATCGATCGCGTCGGGCGGCCGGCTGCTTGCCCGCCTCGTCGACAAACGCCGAGACCGCCTTGGCCAGCCGCACGCTGTCGAAGACCGGATCGCCCAGCCGCTGAAGCAGCGTGTTGCGGAACGACCCCAACTCGCCATCGGCCAGCTCCAGGGCCAGGTGCAGGCTGCCTCCGCCGTGCGCCGCCAGGCGCCGGGCCTCCGCCGCATCGTCGACCAGGTTTCGCGCCAGGAGCAATTCGGCGACGGTATCGGCAGGAAGTGGCTGGAACCGGATCAACTGGCATCGCGAGCGGATCGTGGGCAGTTGCTTCGCCGGGCTGGTGGAGATGAGGATCAGCACCGACCGCGGCGGCGGCTCTTCCAAGGTCTTCAGCAGGCAGTTGGCCCCTTCGGCGGGGAGGTAGTCGGCGTCGTCGATTACCGCGATCTTCCGCCCGCCCATGAAGGGTTTCAGCGCGATGTTGCGGCACAAACCTTCCCGGCCGCGACGCTCCCGCTCGCCGATGAGCAACTCCAGCGGGATGGACGCCTTGTCCTTGGGCTTGGCGACGACCTGCAAGTCGGGGTGCGTCCCGGCGGCCACCTGCGTGCACGCGGGGCACTCGTCGCACGGATCCAGCGCGTGGGCCGGCCGCTCGCGACACAGCAGCGCTTGGGCGAGCTTCACCGCGAAGGTGCGTTTGCCGATCCCCGCCGGCCCGGCGAACAAAAAGCTGCTGGCCAGCCGACCACGCGCAAGGGCCCGGCGAAACTGCTCGACCACGTCGTCGTGTCCGTGAATGTTGTGCCAGGGCATGGGATTGGGGACTAGGGACTGGGGGCTGGGGATTGGGGACTAGGGATTGGGGGTTAGGAGTTCATGATCTGCGTTACCGCGTTGCGAATTTCGGCCTGGACCTGTTGGATCGACGCGGCGGCGTTGATGACGACAACCTCGTCGCGTCGAGCGGCTTCGGCGAGGAAACCTTCGCAGACTCGGGCGTGGAAGGCCTCGCCTTGTTGTTCCATGCGGTCGCGCCCGCCGGAGATGCGCCCGGCGGCGGCCGCCGCCGGCATGTCGAGCAGGAGGGTCAGCCGCGGCATCAGTCTGCCAGTCGCCACGCGGCCGATCTCCCAGAGCGTCTCCACGTCCAGTCCGCCGGCGTGCCCCTGGTAGACCACGTTGGCCAGCAGGTAGCGATCGGCGACGACCGTCTTGCCGGCGTCCAGCGCGGGACGGATCACCTCTTCGACCAGTTGCGACCGGGAGGCCATGTAGAGCAGCATTTCGCTGCGGCGGTCGATGGCCAGGTCGTGCCTGTTGAGGACCAATTCGCGGACGGCCTCGCCCAGCGGCGTGCTGCCGGGATCGCGGCAGCCGACCACCTCGCGGCCCTGCTCGCGCAGCCACCGGCAGAGCAACTCGCTCTGGGTCGATTTCCCGGTCCCGTCGCCGCCGTCGATCGAAAGAAACATGCGCCGCCGCGGGTTCGTGGTTCGCGTGGTCGTAGAATCGATCATTCTAAACCATGCAGCGGCGAAGGCGAAGGACCCCGAGGCATTTGTCGCCGAAGAAGCCCTTTCTCGTCAACAGGAGATGGGCCCGCCACCCTGCCGGCGACTCGCCCCCATCCATGCCTACCCCCGGCTGCGCCGCGTGAAGGCAAGCCACCCACCGTATGGGCAACCGTCAACCCTACTGAACTGAACTTCTGCGAAGAACTCGCACACCCTCCATGGCGTAAGACCCGAAGTCGCGGCACCCGGCGTGAAAGTTGATACACGCGATTGTAACGAGTGCTTCCGGAATGTCGCTGCATCAACCACGGCCCAATTCCAGGACCACCAGCCTCATCGTCCCGGTCCTGGTTTCAAGCTGGGCCTTGTCTCCAG
>JAUWWA010000276.1 GCA_030617125.1 Pirellulales bacterium
CAAACGTGGACCACCGTGCAAGGCAAGCTCGTTCATCCGGGCGTGCAGTGTCGCGGCGAGGGCCGGATCCTCTGGCGGCGGATCGGCGGCGGACTTGCCCCGGGCCAGCAGCAGGCCGTGGCCGAGCCGCTCTTAGGCCCGGTACGTGCGCTGCATCGCCAACTGACCACCGGCCGGCGCCGCGGTGATTTCACCTTTGCCCCCCAGGACATGGCCGAAATCTGGCGACTGCTCGGCTCGCTGGAGCTGTTGGGCATGAACCTGAAGATCGAGCTGGGCAACATCCTGCTGGACCTGCTGCCGAAGGGCAAGCTGGAGCCGGTCCGTCCGGCCATGGCCTGGGCCTTGGGCCGGATCGGCGCGCGCGTGCCCGTCTACGGCCCGCTGAACACCGTGGTTCCCGCCGACGTGGTTTCCAAGTGGTTGCCGAAGCTGATAGACCTGTACACCGAGGATCCGTTGGCCGTGATGCAGATGGCCCGGCGCACCGACGACCGCTACCGCGACGTACCCGAAAAACTCCGCCGCAAGGTTCTCGCCTGGCTCCAGCGGCACGACGCCCCGGCCCACTTCGCCGAACTGGTCGAGCACGGCGGCGCGCTGGACCGCGAAGAGCAGAGTCTCGTCTTCGGCGAATCGCTGCCGAAGGGGCTGAGGATCTTGTAGGGTGCGCTGCGCGCACCGAAGGCAGTTGAAAGCCGGTGCGCTTGGCACGGTTCCGCAGGTGGCCCCGATAGGTGTCCTATCGGGGTGCCGTCAGGCACGGGAGATAGCCGACAGCGAGCCGACTCCTCTTGCGGCTTTGCCGCCCTGATAGACAAGCTATCGGGCCACCCGCGAGTCGGCATTAGCCCACCTACCCCCTCTTCATAGGGGTAGCGACTGTTTGTGGGCAAGAAAACAGCTCCAAATGTCGAATAGAGGGTTGGCCGGCAAACGAGTTTGTGATACAAACAGATATGCATCGCGGCCACAGTCGGTCTGCGTGTCGGCAACTCAACCCGGTTTCAAGGAGTATCGTCATGAGCCAATCGCGAACGAAATCTGAACTGCCGCCGCCAAAGGACCCACAAGGGATTTCCAAATGGGCCCGGGCGTACGCCCGGAATCGCAGCCTGGGTGTGGTGGTGTTGATGATCATCTTTGTGGTGCTGTCCGTGGCGATCGGAGGGTCGTCCTACCTGGCCGCCGTGGCCTTTCTCTCCGGCAGCATGCCGCTTCTTCTACTCTCGATCGCCCTGTTCATGTCGGCGATTGGGGCACTCATCTACCTCTCCGTTCCCAAATGGGGCGGCAAGTTTCAGCAGCGCGTCGTCCAGCGCCTGTACGCCAGGGAAGGGAACGTCGCCCTCTCGGCTCCGGGTGAGCGCAAGAGGGTTTGGGGACAGGTGCTGGGGGGATGTCTCGGGATCTGCGTTATCGCGTCGGTCGTGATGAGCTTTGTTCTTGACATTCCTGTCAAGTACATGCAGCCCATTTCGGCCCTCTACGTCGTGCCATTTCTCGTCGGTCTGTGGTTCCTGATGCGCCCCATGGTGGGATACGCGGCCCTGTTGTGGCCGGCCCTATATGCAACACACGCGATTCTGATCCTTGCCGGGGCGCCGATCCTTTTCACTGGCCCGTGGGACGGGCTGAACATGCTGATTCCCGTAGCGGGCTACGGCATGCTGTCCGGACTCGTGGGCCACGTCTACAGTCGAGTTGCTCTCCGCCAGTTGAAAAGGCTGACTCAGGTCGATCCGACCGGTACCGATCAACTCGAGGAGGTGAGCGGACAATGACATCCATTGATCGCGTGATTCACGAACCGGTGCGTCTGCGGATTCTGTCAATCCTAACCGGCGTCGACCTTGCCGACTTCAAGTTCTTCTTATCCACGTTGGGTCTGAGTCGGGGAAACCTGTCGTCGCACATGGACAAGCTCGAACGGGCCGGCTACGTCGAGGTACAGAAGGGTTTCAACGGAAAGATTCCCCATACCGACTACCGGATAACCGACGGTGGTCGCAAGGCCCTGTCAGACTATTGGGCCGCTTTGGACCAGATTCGCACTTCATCCCGCGAAGGTAGCGCATCATAGTGGGCCTTCGCACTACATTCACAAGCACTTGGGAGACGAAACCATGAACTTCAAAAGTATCCAAATAGTGTTCGCATGTTCGACCTGTTGTGCGTAAGTGGCATTATTGCTGGGACTATCAACGGCGGCGGAAGCAGCCGATGACAAAACAACTCAGAACGAGAAGGCACGTTATGGGAGGGCAACGCGGGTGGCCCCGATAGGTTTCCTAACGTGGCGAAGCCACAACCAAAGTAGCCGGCAGCGAGCCGACTCCTCTTGCGGCTTTGCCGCCCTGATAGACAAGCTATCGGGCCACCCCGCGCTTCGCGCTCACCACCCCGCCCCGTGGAATCGCCGCATCAGGGTCCGCTTCCGCCCGTGTTGCCGGCGAAGTTCGCTCACGCGAGAGGCGAACTCGTCTTCCCGTCCGGAGCGCGCCAACAGGTCGTGCAGTTCTCGAAGCAACTTCACGGCCCGGTCGTATTCCAACTGGCCCGTGGTGTCGATCAGCAAGTCGACTTTCTGCCAGACCTTGGGCTCTCGCTTGGCCAGGTCGTCGAGATACTTCGTCTTTTCGGCGGCTTCCTTCTTCTCGCGGCGTGCGCGCTGTTTGGCCCTTTGTTCGGCCTCGCGGCGGCGCGTTTCCTCGACGTAGGCCTTGGTGGCCCGGCGCAGTTCGGCCGCGGTTCGGCGCCGTTGGCTCTGGCCGTCGAGTGTTGAGTGCGCTTTACGAAATCGCTTCAGAAGCTCCCAACGCAAGTGCGGCACATCATCTTGCATAACGCGCAGCAAGATTTCGTCCTTCTCGGGTTCGGGGAACGCCTTGATCCACGCTTTTAGCTGCTTGCCCGATGGTTCCTTTTGCTGCCGGCCCGTGCTCCGTTGCGCGGCAACCGCAATCAGGCTCTCGTCAATCCTGAGGAATTCCGCCAGGGCCTGCTGCGACGTGGTGAGGTCTTCCAGACCGGGCGGGACCGGCGGCTCGAGCTGTTTGTCGTCCAAGTCCGGCTGATCGTATTCGCCGTCGAATTCCCATGGGACACAAGCAAGCCACCCCAGATAAAGCCCGCGAAGATCGCCGGCAAGAATCTCCTCCCGCAACGGCACCAGCGCGGGAAGCCATTCTTCGCCCTCTTCCCATTCCGGGCTTTCTTCTTCAGAGTGGAACTCCAGGATCACGTGCTTGCGCGTCTTTCTCAGCGAGACGACGTCGGCGGCGAGGTACGCCTGAAGCGCGTTCAGGTCGACCAACTCCCGTGGCAATCGCAGCATCAGCTTGCGCGTTCCCCAATTGGCCACGTAGACGAAGGCGTCGAAGTGCTTCTCCATCAGCCGGGCGGGGTCGCCGCGGAAATCGCCGAAGTTGTAGACGTTGACGAAGCTCGTCGGCGTGATATCCGCGCGCGACGACAGCCCGCGAAGCTCGGCCATCTGAACCTGGCTGAGCGGCCGATCAATGGCCTGAAACTCGTAGTACTGGTACTCGCTCATACGGCAAAGCATATTGGTTGCCGACCGATCGAGAAACCCCTCGGCGGCGTCCGCGAAGTGCTCGGCGCGGCGAACATGTCGCGATCCGCGTGGTTTGACGCGCGGTGCGCCCCTGCTGTCAAGGTCGGCAATATAGCTACGTATAGGCAAATTAGGAAAAGAAGGGCGCGCTCGCGCTTTTGTAATTCTTGGGTAAACACCGAACCTTGTGCGCGGGGGCGGTAAACCGCACTCCGACGACCGCTCGTACTGACCCTAGATGGTCGTTTCCTGCGGTAAATCCAGGGTTTTGTGCCCCCAAAGGTTCAGACGGGCGGCGTTGCAATCGTTGAGACTTCACGCCGATCATTTCGCGTCGCAGGCCGACGAGCCGAGTGACGTTCGACTTGCAGGCAAAGGCAATACATGGTATGTCACACCCCGGGTTGCTGGCTACTGAGAACTCCGCCTTTTCTTGTTC
>JAUWWA010000241.1 GCA_030617125.1 Pirellulales bacterium
CAAAGGTGTCTTTCACCGCACTGAGCGGTTCTTGCAGTTCGGCCCGGGCCGCCGCGTTGTCCCGGTCCGGTACATAAATACATAACAGCTCGACGGAACCGAGAACCATCGTGTTGAAGCTCAACCATGGGCTGGACACGTCGTCCGAGTCGCGGCTTGTCGCCACCAGCCCGGCGGGGTCCAGCCCCGGCGCCATGCGCAGCGGATGACCGTCGTCGTACAGGCGCGATCGCAACTCGTGGGCTTGCCGGGAAAGCTCCCTGGTCGTGTCGGCCAGATTGGCCATCCAACTCTTGAATTGCTCCAGCACGGCCTCGTCCACGCCGGGAGCGGCGCTGAGGCGACGATAGAAGCCATAATTTCCGCCGAGTTCCCGGACCTTCTCGTCGATTCCTGTGCGTCTGAATGCCTCGCCCCGGGCATTCTCAATCTGATGCGGGGAAACGAACTTCAGGCGTTTTCCGCGGCTGTTGCGCAACGGCACGCCAAGCAGGAGTCGCAACTGCTCGTGCTCGGCGTGCAGGAACGGCACATGTTCCCATTTCTCCGGTTCGACCAGCCAACTGAAAAGCAACTCAACGGGGTCGAATCTGCGGCGTCCGCCGTCCGGGAAGAGCGTGCGAGCCGCGGCCAGATCCAGAGAATGGATGTCCACCCCGGGCAGTGCGGAAGCCAATTCCAAAGTCGGCTTCTCCTTGCCGCAGATATCGCGGACAACCAATCGGGCGAAAGTATCCAGCGGCATTTGTCGCCCGGCATGGAACACGGGCATCCGACGCCAGGCACTCCAATCCAGCCCGGCCGACACCTCTGAGCGAGCCGTGTCCGCGGCAATCGGCAGCAAAACGGCAACACAAAGAACGATTCGCCAAAACATGCAACCACCTTGTCAAATGCCAAATGCCCCGCTACGCGTTGTCGGCTTTCCGTCCGATTCGCGCGCCCGGCTTCCGCAAAAACGCCGCCTTCGCGCAAAGCACGAGCACGATCCCGGCCACAATCATCAGGGAACCGGCGTGTTTCACGCCGCGCCCAGGGTCGTAGTTCAATCCCAGCACGGAGAGGTACACCCGAGAGCGTTGAGTCTTGTCGCCAATCAGTCGCCGGATTGGGAGAACCTCGTTCAGATCCCACGGCCCGTTGCGGCTGGCCTGAGTCAGGCGGTAAGAGCGTCCCGTACGGGGATCCGTGAAATCAATCGGCGCGTTCATCGTAACCAGGACTCTCTCCTGCGATCGTTCATTCGGGTTGTCACGGTCGCGGAAATCGATAATGCTGGAATAGTTCTTCACACTGCCGGTGCCTGGGTACAACTCTTCGACGAATTCCCGCAGATGGACGCAGAACCCGAGGTCCACTTCATCCCACGGCAGGCCGACCTCGATGCTTCGGTCCTTGCCACGAACTACCTTCCATTGATCGATCCGCAGCGGATTCGCAAAGGGGTAGAGCGATCGGCTCGCCAGCCAAAACTCGTCCGTCTCGCCGTCGAGCGTAAGCCGCACGTAGGCCCGCTGATGTCTTGCCGTCGGCTTCCGAGGGACAAACGGCAGTGGAATCAGCTTCCCCGGACGGTCATGGGCGGCGAATCCCTCGACGCGGAATTCCAGCGGGTGGTCGCCCTTCGCAAAAGCGGTGATTCTCGAACGGTCGGCCGGCAGCGGACCGACGTACTCAACGCTCGGCGCTTGCCACGCGCGGTAGTATAGCTTTTGATCGTGACCCTGGAGGATGTCGATCCGTGGCCGCCGGGTTTGTTGGAGGATCCGCCGGGGCGACACTTCGGCCGCCGCCGCCGAAGCCGCAAACCAATAGCTCCCGAACACGCCGTTCTCGTAGTCCTGCTGGTTGACTTCCGGGTCGTTGGCGTACAACCACATCTGTTGGGGAGGTTTGTCCGGGCGGAAGACCCGCAACCGGACGCGGAGTTCGGCGGGATCAAAACCCATCACCTCGACTCCCAGTCTCGAATTGCCCAAAGGGAACCGGCGTCGGACCTGACGGGGCCCGGTCAGGTCGTACTCGTCGACCGCAACGCAGTACTTCTTACCGCGTGTGTACAATACCACCTGGCCCTTCTCGCCCAACGCACCTTCAGGCGCACTGTGGAGGAACGCTTCGGTTTCCGCGGCGTTGCACGTCATCCAGAACACGAAACGGCCGCTGCGCGGCACGCTCCGCGCGTCGCCAATTCCATACCCGGGATTCGGTGGTTCCGGGTTGAGGTCCGGCAAAACCCCCAACTCGACCGAACTCCACGAATCGGCCGCCTCCGGCACGTTGGCCGACCGGTGCGCCCGTCGCATTGCGGGGTTGTCGACCTGCAACTTCACGCGCGGAGCAGCAACGTAGTCCGAATCGCCATAGTAGTCCAACACCTCCAACCGGATCCCGTCCTGGTCGTAAAGCACGCCCCGATCACGTCGGGCTACACGCCATGGGAAGCCAAAGCGGTCTGCGTACTCCTTCCAATTGAACGGGCCGGCGCGAAACGGAACGAAGATCGTCTCGGGCTTTTCACCGGCGGTCGTTCCCGCGCGGATGGTTAATTCAAAGTGCTGCGTATCCTTGAAGGCTTGGCAGACGGTGTCCTCTTCGACAATCGGCAATTGAGCGTCAATCCCCTTCCAGCGGGTCAGCAGGCAGCCGAACAACAGCACCAGGATCCCGGCATGGGTAATCAGGAAGCCGACCAGGCGCTTCTTCCAGGGAAGGCGGATCAGCGCAGCGCAGAGGACATTGATTGCCAGCAGGACGTTCAGCGCTGCAAACCACCCTGTTCCATAGATGCCGAACTTGACGGCGGCCGTCCCGAACCGGCTTTCCATGATCGTGGCCCAGGCCAGCACGACGCAATAGACCGTGATCAGCACGACCGCTAATTGTAGCGAGGCGCACGCGCGGAACAGGCCGCGTGCCCCGCGAACGGCCAACGATCGGTCGGAAGAGGTTTGGGGGAAAATATCAACACCTCCAGCCTTTGTCTGTTCCGACCGTTTTCACTGCGTCACCACCGCGGAAATGATGTGTTCGCCAACTCCGAAATCTATCATATTCGGTTTTCGATGGCCGGGAAAGTGCGAGGCTTGTCGCCGCATGGTGAAATGACAACTTCACGGTTTAGCGGGGCAGCAACGCTGCCTGGTCAGATTCGACGATCACCGGCCGCGTTGCGGCCCCGCTAAACAGGTCAAATCAAGAGAGGGCGTTCGGTGGAAGCCGACCGCTCGCCACCCGCCGCCGCCCGCCCGCCGCCGACTCAATACAGGCTCGGGATCGACTCCGTCCATCCGACGACCGGCACGTCGGCGGCCATGACGAAGATTTCGACGCGGCGGTTCTTGCGGCGGTCCTGGGGCGTGACGTTCGGTGCGATCGGCTGGTGCGAGCCGAACCCGGCCACGCCTAGACGCTGCTCCGGGAAGCCTTCGCGGCACATCATGTTGGCCACGGCATGTGCCCGGGCCGTGCTGAGGTGGAAGTTGTTGGGGAACTTCTCCCGGGCGGGCCTTTTCGCGATCCGGCGGTTATCGGTATGGCCGACGACCAGGATCTTCAATCCGCTCGCCTCCGGCGACTTCAACACGGCAACCAACTCGCGAAGCATCTTCTCCGCGCCCGGTTTTAGCTGCGTCTGGGCGGTGTCGAAGAGGATGTCGGTTTGAAGCTTGCTGATCCCGGTGGCCGGATCAAAGTGCAGGCTGGGGTACTCTTCGGAGAGCTTCACGAGTTGACGGCCGACCTCGGCCGGGATGCCGGCGTGAAGGCCGGCGAGGCCCTTGAACTGCTCGTGCAACTCCGCGCGCTCCCGCCGGTAATTGACGAGTTGTTTGCGGTCCAGCCCAAGCTCTTTCTCAAGCAGGGCCAACTCTTCCTCGGTTCGGATCAATTGATCCTCGATGTTTCGGGCATGGATCTTGACGTTCTCGATTTCGGCCAATTGGGCCCGGCCCTGCTCTGCCAGCGCGCGGTTTCGCGCCTGACTGGCGCTGAGATGGGTCTTCGGCACGAACAGACACCCGGGCGCGGCGGTCATCGCCGCACACAACGAGCACACAAGCAACAGGCGGTTCACCTTCATGATTCGACTCCTTTCGAACCGTTGGGGGCAAGCGAGATGACAAGTAATCGGATGAGGGACGGCCGGACCAAGCCGCTACTTCTCAAACAGGTTGAGAATGAAGTCCATCATCGTGCTGTTAACATCATAGGGAGCGTCCCAGCTCCACATGTTTCGCATCAGGTCATAGATGAATATGCCGCCGAGAGACAGCAGAATCACGCACAGTCCCAGGCTCAGCACGTTCAAGACGGAGTAGGGCATCTCGGGCAGCGTCGCTTCCGCCGGCCCCAAGGTGGGTGCTTC
>JAUWWA010000458.1 GCA_030617125.1 Pirellulales bacterium
CGTCGGCGAGGGCGCCGGCGCGCTGACGAACGTGCTCGGTCTGCCCTTCAACGGAGGCGATGACATGGTCATCGGGTTCGAGTTGGACCTTGGCGCCCAGGTGATCGCCGTCGTGCCGCAGCCGGTTGCCCGAGACGGTGGTGGCAACCTGGATCAGTCCCGAAACACGATCGAGGTGTATTTCAACGACGACGCGTTGAACGTCGACTCGGCGCAAGACGTGCGGTACTACCAGTTGATCGTCACCCAGAACACGGCCGACTCGTCGGACGACACCATTTTCCAGCCGACGGGCGTTGTGTACAGTTCCTTGGAGAACAAGGCGGTTCTTACGTTTGCCGCAAACCTGGAAGAGCTGGATCCGGCCGGGTCGGGTGCGATGCGCCTGCGGATCGGCAACGAGTATCACACCATCAATACGCAGGCGGCCGCCCCGGTGGATGATCCCGGCTCGAGTTTCGAGACGGCCAACACGGATCTCGACACGTTGGGCTTCGGCACGGACGCCCAAAGCGTGATCATCTCCGCGGCCATCGAGGCACAGGCGTACAACCTGGAATGGCCGGGCGGGACCGACGAACCCGGGCACCGCGACTTGCCCGAACAGCCCGACGTCGCCATCGAGGACCACTACCTGGCGGACGACAACGCCGGTTACATCGGAGACAGCGACTCCGGTATCTCGACGTTCACGTACAATTTCCGAGACGACTACGGGTTCGATCCGTACGGCAACCCGCTGCACAACCTGATCACCGACGCGCAGATGAACCGGACCCGGGAAATCATGGAGCTCTACGGCACTTATTTCGGCGTACAGTTCGTGGAGACCTTCCCGGAACCCGGCGAGGCCGACATCGGTTTCACCATTGCCACCGGCGACATGCGCGCCGTTGGCGCCATTTCAAGCCCGGGCGGTTTGCTGGGAATAGCCGGGCTGAGCTTCGATCTTGCCGGAAACCTCATCGCAGTGGTGGTGATGGATAACGCCGAAGACTGGGGCGGAAGCGAGTTCGGCGGAGACTGGTTCTCGACGGCCATGCACGGAATCAGCCATCTTCTGGGTTTCGGGCACTCGTACGATCTGCCGTTGCTGACGATCATGGGCAGCAGTGAACTAGTTCCCGAGCGAGAAGTCGACCCGTACGTCGACGCCATTTCGGAATCCGTGTTCCCCGGCGATCACGATGTGGTCCACGGACAGTACCTGTACCGGCCCGACAGCGTCGACATCGACCTCTACGAGTTCAATCTCGACGAGGCGGGGACCTTCAGCGCCGAAATCATCGCCGAACGTCTCCACGATTCCAGCCTGCTCGATAGCACCTTGACGTTGTTCGAAGAATATGAGGAGGAGCTGCCCGACGGCTCGATGGTGACCAAGCGGCGGGTCGTCGCTCGAAACGACGACTACTTCAGCGAAGACGCCTATCTGAACCTCGAACTCGACAGCGGCAAGTACTTCATCGCGGTGGCGGCCAGCGGCAACAACCAGTTCGATCCTGAAATCGAGGACAGCGGGATCGGCGGCGTGACCCAGGGCGAATACCAGCTCCGCGTGAACTTCGTCCCCGAGAGCGGCGATCACTTGGTCGACGCCACCGGAACGCCCTTCGACGGCGACGCCGACGGGGTCCCCGGCGGGGTGTACAACTTCTGGTTCAACGTCGAGGCGGCGGGCAACACCACCATCTTCGTCGACAAGTCGCACGAGACGACCCCGACCGACCCCGGCTCCTTGGCGAATCCGTACGACACGATCTCCGCCGCGCTGGCCGCCGCGGCACCGGGCGACATCGTGCGGATCGTGGGCAACGCCGGCGCCGACGGCGACATGGCGACCCTCGAGGACAACCTGCCCTACGAGATCGGCCGCAACATCTTCGGCCGGACCTTGTCCGACGGCGCGACCATGAAAGTCCCGCAAGGCGTCACCGTGATGATCGACGCCGGCGCAATCTTCAAGCTCCGCCAGGCCAACGTCGACGTGGGCAGTTCCGCGGCCGAGATCGACCGCAGCGGCGGCGCGTTGCAGGTGCTCGGCACGCCGCAGAGCAACGTTTACTTCACGTCGTATCACAACGAGCAGATCGGGCTCGACGGTGAGCCGTTGCGGGCGACGACGCCGGCCGAAGGCGATTGGGGCGGCCTGGTCATGCGCAACAACTTGGATCGCGCCTACGGCCGAACGATCCTCGAAGACGAGGGCATCTTCCTGAACTATGTCAATCACACCGCGATCAGTTACGGCGGCGGCGAAGTGGTCGTCCATTCGGTCCGCAGCGCTTACAACCCGATCCACATGTTCGAGGCCCGGCCCACCGTCTCGTTCAACGAGATCACCCAAAACGCCGACGCCGCCATGTCGGCCGATCCGAACAGCTTCCTCGAATCCAAGTTCCAGCGTAATAGCCCGGTGTTCACCGCGGCGCTGGACTTCTTGGTAGATCCGACCAACGATGGCACCGGGGTGATCGGCATGTTGGGCACGCTGGGTACGATTTCCGACGGATCGGCGACGATTACTCTGCCGGGAC
>JAUWWA010000252.1 GCA_030617125.1 Pirellulales bacterium
GCAAGCAGGGAGGGCCGTGCTATAATTGGACTGGACCATCACCCGCCCCGATTCGGTCCAAGAAAGAAAAGTCCCATGCGCGTTCGCCCGATGTTGATTCTCCCGGCGGCCGCGGTGCTGTTGGCCGCCGTGGCGTCGCCGGCTCGTGCCGCCGGCCGGGTGCAGTTGGAGCTTCTCGGCGACGCGTACGCCGGGCCAACCGCCTTCCAGGAGTGGGCCCGAACGCTAGGCAAGGCCGGAATTCGCAACGTCCGCATCCGCGCCGGCGGCGCCGTTGCCCGGGTGGGCATCGAGGTCCGCGGCACGGAAGCCCGGCCGCTGTACGTCGTTACCGGGATCGTCCGCTCGCGCGACGAGTTGATCCTCCCGCCGGGCCGGTTCCGCCGCAGCGACGTCGGCCGGCTCGCACGATGGCTCGACGAACTCGCCCGGCTCGGCCCGGAGGATCGCCGCGAGCCGCCGGCGGCGTTCGGCCTAACCGCCAAGCAGTTCGAGCAGTTCCGTGACGACATGTCGCGGACGGTCGGTTTTTCCACCAACGGGATGGTCCGCCGCGAAGCCGTCAAGCGAATCGCTGAACGCTTGACGCTGCCCGTGCGCATCGAGTCGGGCCTGGCCGCCATGCTCGACGGGGACAAAGTGGCCGAGGAACTCTCGGGACTCTCCAGCGGCACGGCGTTGGCCTACGTGCTGCGTCCGGCCGGGCTGTGCCTGGCGCCGCGCCGCGCGGGCGGGCGACCGGAATACGTGGTTACCAAGTCGCGCCCGGGCTTGGAGATTTGGCCGGTCGGGTGGGAACCGCAAAAGCCGGTGCGCGAAGTCCTGCCCGCACTCTACGAATTCCATAGCATCAACATCCAAAACGTCCCGGCAACACGGGCGATTGACACGATCGGCAAGCGTCTGAAAGTGCCGGTGCTTATCGACCACAACGCCTTGGCCCGACACGGCGTCGACCCGGCCAACGCCCTGGTCACGCATCCCCGCGGCCGGACGACCTACAGCCTGGTGCTGGGGAAGATCCTTTTTCAAGCGGGCCTGAAGTTCGAAGTCCGCGTGGACGAAGCCGATCAGCCGTTTCTCTGGATCAGCACCGTCAAGCCGGTGTGAACGGAAGGATGAAGGATGAACGCGTGGCGTCATTCTCGCCGAGGGGATAGTTGACAGCGTGTCTGATTTCCACTAAGATTATAGCCACCTGGCCACGGCCACCGAAATTGGGGCCACGCTCGGCGACACTTTGCGACTGACCGGCAGGTCGAGACATGAATACCACTACCCTTATCACGGCCGACCAACTACTGCAAATGCCTCGCGACGGCTATCGGTACGAACTGATTGCAGGAGAACTCAAGAAGATGACGCCCGCTTCCTGGAAACACGGTGACGCCGGTGGCCGCCTGCACGCATTGCTGGGGCACCACGTCGTTGAGCACAAGCTGGGAAAGATCTTTTTCGCGGAGACGGGCTTCCTGCTGGCGCGCGACCCGGATACGGTGCGTGCACCCGACATCGCGTTCATTCACAAGGACCACCTGCCGGCCCCTCTGCCCGAGGAAGCCTATTGGCCGGGTGCGCCCGATCTGGTGGTGGAGGTCGTCTCTCCCAGCGACACCATGAGCGAGATTGACGGCAAGGTGAAGACCTGGCTGGAGGCCGGAGTGGCGATGGTCTGGGTCGTGAATCCCGCCTGGCACGATGTGACCGTCTACCGTTCGGCCACCGATATCAAGACCCTCACCGAAGAGGACGAGCTGTCCGGCGAAGACGTCGTTGCGGGTTTTCGCTGCCCGGTGCGAGAGATCTTCGCGAGCCCCTAAGGCCACAATCGTTCCGCGTAGTTCTACAATCTATGTTGCCATCATACCAAGGCATCCAACTCCTCCACGAGCCGGGTGAACTGGTCGAGGGCAGTGTCGACCGCGGCCGGTTGCTGCATGTCGACGCCGGCGTCACGCAAGAGGTCCAGCGGGTCCTTTGAACAGCCGGCGCCGAGGAAGTTGAGGTAGTCTTGAAGCTCGCGCCGACCGCCGCCAAGCACACGCTCGGCCAACGCGATCGCGGCCGATATGCCCGTGGCGTACTTGTAGACGTAGAACGCCCGATAGAAATGCGGGATGCGGAAACACTCGAGCTCCAGCTCGTCGCCGAGCGTGAAATCACCGCCGAAATAGCGTTCGAGCAGCTCGCGGTAGACCTGTTTGAACCGGTCGAGAGTAAGTGGTTCGCCCGATTCGGCTAGTTCGTGCGTGATCTTCTCGAACTCGGCGAACATCGTCTGGCGGAAAATCGTGCCGCGCATGGCGTCGATCTGGCGGTTGATCAGGTATGCCCGGTGCTTGTCGTCGCGGGCACGGTCGAGCAGGTAGCGGCCGAGCAACTGCTCATTGAACGTGCTGGCTACCTCGGCCACAAAGATAACGTAATCGTAGTACTGGAACGGCTGCCGCTTGGCCGAGTAGTAGCTGTGCATCGAATGGCCCGCCTCGTGGGCGAGCGTGAAGACGTGCTCGAGCACGTCGGCCGGGTAATTCATCAGGATGTACGGCTCGCCGTCGAATGAGCCGCAACTGAAGGCGCCGCTCTGCTTGCCGCGGTTTTCGTAGCGATCGCACCATCGATCCCGCAGTCCGCGTTCCAATGCGCCGCAGTACTCCCTGCCGAGCGGCTCCAGCGCGGCCATGATCGTATCGACCGCCTTACGCCACGTGTGCCGGGTTTGCAGTTCGGCGAGGATCGGCACGTAGGTGTCGAAGTGGTGGATTTCGCGCAGCCGCATCTTTCGCCGTCGCACGTCGTAATAGTAGTGCAGCGCCGGCAGGTGCCGACGCACCGACGCGATTAGGTTCTCGTACACGGCCACGGGTACGCGGTCGGGAAACAGCGCGGCCTCCAGCGCACTCGGGTGGTTTCGGGCCTTGGCGTAGTAGAGGTCGCGCTGGATCGAACCGTTAAGCGATGCGGCCAAGGTGTGGTGGTGATCGGTGTACTGCCGGTAGTATCTTGTGAAGGCGATGCGGCGGACGCTTCGCTTGGGCGAGTGCAACAGCGTGCTGAACGTAGCGTGGCTCAGCTCGACCCATTGGCCCTTCTCGTTGCGGACGGCGCCGAACTTCATGTCGGCGTCGTTGAGTTGCCGGAAGACCTGGCCGGCGGCCTGAGCCATCTCGATCTGCATCGCCAGCAGCTTTTCCTCCTTGCGGCCCAACGTGTGCGGCTTGTAGCGAACGAGCCGCTCGAGCATCAGCCGGTAAGGCGCGAGCCGCTTGTCGGCCATGAACCGCTTGAGCCGGGCGTTGGAGATGGCGAGGATTTCCGGGCGGATGAAGCTGGCGGCTTGGGCGGCACGGCTGGCGGCGTTCGTGTAGCGGCCTTGCATCCGCTGATAGGCGTCCTTGGCCGTGTCTTCGGTTGTTTTCAGGAAGGCGTAGGTGCCCAGCCGCTCGCCGGCGCGGTCGAAGTCCAGATCGAACTTCAGGCACGCTGCCAACGTCTTGGCATCGTCGGCCAGTTCGCCCTGGAACTTCGTGTAACCGGCAATGCGTTTTTCCCATCGAGTGAACGCCTTTTCCCAGGCGTCGTCGTTGGGGAACAGGCTGGCGAGGTCCCAGGTGTCGGCGGTTTTGACTTTGCTCCGCGGCGTGAGTTGCTTGACGTTTTTCATCGGAGGGTCCTTGAGAAACTAAAGTATTGCCCAAGCATACGCCATCTGGTATGCTTCGCCAGGGGGACCACACAGAAACGGTGGCTGCATCCACCCAAGGGGTTCTTATCCTGGGCTGAACGGTGTCCGGGACTTTGCACGTGGAAACGGAAGAGCCAAAACGATTTGCGAAAGGAGAATGAATGCGAGGTATCACGAGAATAATGGGGATCGGGGCTGTGCTGCTGCCCCTTGTCGTCGGCCTTAGCGTATCGGCTGTCGACGCCGCTCCCCGCAATCCGAAGCGCGGCGGCGGACAGCCGGCGGGACTGCTGAGAATCCCCGAGGTTGCCAAGGACGAGGTGATCTGTTTTGCCCTGTACACTGTCCACAACAACATCCTGAAGCTGACCGCCCAGTTGTACCCGCTCGACGAGGATGATCCTCGCACGGTGCGCCTGGAGGTGAAGTGGAACGGCCCGTGGAAAGAGATTGCCACCACCGAGGTGATTACTCCGGGGTGGACGGCGCCGCTGCGCGTCGAGAGCTGGGACATGACCCGGGAAGTGCCGTACCGGGTGC
>JAUWWA010000063.1 GCA_030617125.1 Pirellulales bacterium
CCGCTGGAGGACCGTCGCTCGGCGGCGCGGCAGGAGGCCGACGCGGCCACGCAGCGCATCGCCGCGGCCGAAGCAGAGCTTACCGACGCTCGACGTCGATGGTCTGCGGTGCTGGTCGCCGCCGGTTTGCCCGGTAACCTTGCGCCGAAACAGGTTCGCCGACTCGTGCAACGGTGCGGGACGATCCGCGAAATGCAACGCCGGCTGGAGAGTCGCCGCGACGAACTCACTCGGCGCCGCCGCGAACTCGATTCGCTGCTGGGCCGAATCCGCCAACTCGTCGCCGATACGGGCGTGGCCGTCGCGGGCGATCGGCCGGGCGAACACCTCCGGCAGCTTGCCGACGCCGTCGGCCGCCAAGAGAGTCTCATTGCCCGCCGCGACGTCCTGCGACGTCAGGCGCGCCTGTTGCGGCGCAAGCGGGCAAAGCACGAAGAAGCCGCCGGCCGGTTGAAGCACGACCGCCGCGACCTGCTGCGCGAGGCGGGCGCCGCCGATGAGCAGGAATTTCGGCGGTTCGCCGTCGAGGCCGCCCGCGCCGAGGTGCTCCGGCGCGACCGCGACGCGCTTGCCCGGGAGATCGCCGCCGCTATCGGCGGAAATTGCTCGGAAGAAGCTGTCGGCGAGCAACTCGAGCGCGACGCGACCGATTCGCTCGCGGCGCGGCGCGACGAACGGCTCGAACGGCTCGGCGTCCTGGAAAAGCAGCTTCAAGAGCACTTCGAACATCGCGGGCAAACGGCCGAGCAAATGAAAACCCTGGCCGAGGATCGGCAACTGCCCGAGAAGCAACTCGAACTGGCCACGGTCGAAAAATCCATCGAAGACGCCGTCTGCCGCTGGCAGGTGTTGGGTGTCACAAGCCGAATCCTCGAAACGATCCGGACCGTCTACGAGAGAGACCGCCAGCCGGAAACGCTGCAGGAGGCGTCCGGCTACCTGGCCAAGCTGACCGACGGCCGGTACCGCCGCATATGGACCCCGTTGGGCGAGGACGTGCTGAAAGTCGACGACGCCGAGGGAAACGCGCTGGCGGTCGAGGTGCTCAGCCGGGGCACTCGCGAGCAACTGTTCCTTTGCCTGCGATTGGCGTTGGCCGCGTCGTACGCGCGGCGCGGCGCCTCCTTGCCGCTGGTCCTGGACGACGTACTGGTGAACTTCGATGCGGTGCGCGCGAAGGCGGCCGCCGCGGTGCTGCGGGACTTCGCCGCAGAGGGCCATCAACTCCTGGTGTTCACTTGCCACGAGCACATCTTGAAGTTGTTCAAGTCGCTGAAGGTGCCGCTGAGCCGCTTGCCCGACCACGCCGAGGAGGAGCCCGCCGCGATCACGTTCGAGCAGCCGGCGAAGAAGAAGCCGAGAAAGAGCAAGAAGGCCGAGCCGCCGCCGGAGGTGATCGAAAAGCCGGAAGAGGCCGGCATCTTCGAGCCATCCGACGATGACGCATCATGGAAAGAAGTCGCCGAAGACGAGTTCGTCGAGGAAGAAGAGGAAGAATACGACGAGGACGAGTGCAAAGACGAATACGACGACGAGGAGTATGAAGACGACGATGCCGCGGAAGCGGCATAGGCGCCGCGTCCACGCGGCGCAATTGCTCTGCACGATTGTTCCTTGCTCGCATCAATCCATAGACAGAAGCCGCCGGGTGTTCGGGTCGCTTGTAATCTGCATGGTTAGCTTCCCGCTGGTTTCCGCGCGGAACTGGATGCCCATAGCAGCGCTTCGTAGCCATCCGTCGTCGTCGGGGGATTGCCTTTCGTAGTCCCCTTTGGCGAGCACATACAACTCCGGCGCCTTGGTGTCGCGATCGATGAACCACACCTCGGGCACACCGAGCCTGGCGTAGAAGGGCATCTTTTCGACGGCTTCATCCCCCGGACTGCGGATCTCGACGACCACACCCGGCGCGCCCTCAAAGTACTCGTCGCGATCAATGCCAAAGCACTTGGGCGTTAACAATACCAGGTCGGGAATTCGATAGTCGTCCGGCCAGCCTCCCGGTGACGCCACATTGATCTGGTGATACACTTTGTTCCCACGAGGGCGGGCCCAGAAGGTTCGCAGCCACAACTCCATTTCTCCTTCGAGGTCCTGATGGGCACGGCTTGGCATCGGCGGCATGTGCAATACTCCTTCCCACATTTCGTCCCAACGGTCGGAACCGGTACGCAGACGCAACTGTCGGATATCCGGCGGGACCTCAGGCATGACCGCTTTCATGGTACCTACTCCCAAAACTCCGAGCCAAATGCTACTATCTTCATTTTACACGCCTTGTGTTCGCTGCACCAGCGCCCGGTAGCGGCGGCGGAAGTCGGCGGCGATCCACAGCAGATATGCGTTGCCGCCTAGCGACGCGAACAGCACCAAGAGCGCCAGCGTCAGCGGCACCCATGGCTTGGATGATGCCTCTTGCTGCTGCGACGAGTCGCCGGTCGACTCCCAGGCGGGCTTTGGCGATGATTCACTGCTCGACTTGTCGCTCGGCGTCGCCTTGGCCGGTTTGGTAAGCGCGACCGCCGGCTCGACGATCGGCCGGCTTGTCGGGTCGGGCGGCAAGGTGTTCGGCGCCGATGGGGAGTCGAACTCTCGGCCCGTGACCGGTGACGGCCAGGCATTTGCCGCTGTGGACTTCTCGGGTGCTTCGATCGTCGCCGCGGGCGGAAGTTCTCGCGGCAGTTCCTTGCGGCCCACCGTGATCCGGTAGGCGCGAACGTTCTTCACCTGCGGCGGGATGTCGCTCTCGATCGCCCCGCCCGAGCGGAGCGTGTCGAGCATTTCGGGCTCGATCTGGATGAGGTACTGAACGCCGCCGCCGGGCAGGGGTTGCCAGCCGGCGTCGATCGCCAGCACCGCCGCCGCAATGCACAAGATGTTGCCGCTCATGGGAAAGCCTCCCGGGTATCGCGGTTCGTTTCATCGTCGGCGATCCATGTTAGCCCAATCCGGCAGTCCGCGTAAAGGGCAACGGAACCCGACGAGAGCTGTTCTGCGAGGTTGCGGCGGCAATTGTGTCGCGCAAATGACGGTTGTCATTCCGTCCGTACGGTGATATACTAATACACTGAAGGAAGAGGAGTTGACCCTGTTTCTTGAGAGGCGGTTCAACCATGGCAAAGCAGTGTACCGTCGAAATACCTCAAAGCGTGCTGCTCAGCGCGGAAAGCCTCGATGAACTGGAAGACTGGCTCGCGGCGCACGATCCGGGGTTTCTGGAGGAGCTTCGTCGTATTCGCAACGACGAGGACCTTGCGGGCCGCGGTACGGAGTTGGGAGAGCTGCTCAAACGGTGGCCTATCGAGTCGTAATCATGCCTTCGGCAGAAGCGGACCTGGAGCGATTGGAGGCCGAAGTCCGCTTCTCTATTGGGTATATCATCAGCAAGAAGAACTGAAGGTCTATCGCGCGCGCCATCGATCGGAAATCTATCGACGGTTGTGAACGGCATCGGCCAAACCCTCACGTGGCGCGAACCCCATGAACCCGGCCCTTTGGAAAAAAGCCGTCGCCGACGCCTGGCTTCAGTTGGTCATCTCTTGCGTTCTGCTGGTCCTGTTCGGTTGGCTGTTCGTCTGGCTGATGAGCATGTTCCAGATTGGCGCGTGGGGCGCGCTGTTGAACCTGCTGCCGCGTTTTTGGGAGCCGATGTTGGGCATCCCGCTGGCGAAGCTGGCCACGCCGGCCGGACAGATCAGTATCCTCTTCGTCCACCCGGTTACGATGCTTGTCTGCGTCGGCTGGGCGCTCGGCCGCGGCAGCGATCCGATCGGCGGCGAGATCGGCCGCGGCACGATGGACCTCATCCTCTCGCTGCCGATATGGCGGGCGTCGGTGCTCGTCGCCCCGGCCGTGGTGGCCGCCGCCGGCGCGGCCGTCCTGGCGGCGTCGATCCCGGCGGGAATCGCGATCGGACTGGCGATGGTCAACTTCGGCGGCAACGTCGCGCCGCGTGAGTTCCTGCCCGGCGCCGTCAATCTCTTCGCCATGATCGTCTGCCTAACGGGCGTAACCACGCTGGTTTCCTCGTTCAGCCTCGACCGGTGGCGGACGATCCTCATCACGGCCGGCTTCTTTGTCGTCTCGTTGATCATCGACATGGTCGGGCAAATGTGGTCCGGCGGGGCGTGGCTGAAATACTTGAGCTTTCTTACTGCGTTTCATCCGCAACAACTGATCCTCCTGTTCGACGAAACGCCGTGCACGGCGCTGAAGTACAACACGACGTTGCTCACTGTCGGTTTGCTCTGCTACGCGGTCGCCGCGATCGTCCTCTCCCGCCGCGATATTCCGGAAGCACGGTGATCCGGCGTCAGTGGTCAGTGGTCAGTCGTCAGTGGTCAGTGGTCAATTCCTTCCCCAGGGCGTTCAACTCCGTGTGCAGCATGTTCAGCAGGGTTTGGAGAAAGACGACGACCATGGGTCCGACGAAGATGCCGATGGGGCCCAGCGCCGTTACGCCGCCGAGCACGCTCAGAAGCGCCAAGAGCGGGTGCAGGTTGGCCTGGCCGTGCAGGACCAGCGGCTTGATGACGTTGTCGGCCATCGAGATGATGGCGACTCCATAAGCTGCCAGGACGCTTGCCCCAATCCAATTCCCGTCGACAAGCCATAGCCACAGACAGACTGGAAGCCAAACCGCCGCCGCGCCGATAAACGGGATCAGCGCCAACAACATGGTGAGGATCGTCAGCAGGAACATCGACCCGACGTCGGCGAAGTAAAACCCGATGCCCGCCAAAATGCCCTGCACGAACGCCGAGAGCAGCGTGGCGACAACGACCGTGCGACTGATGCCGTCGAACTGCGTGATCAATTGTTCCTCGTATTTGTCGTCGAGGGGCGACAGCCGCATGACGGTTCGGACCATGCCAGGCCCGTCCACCAGGAAGTAGTACAGCGAAACGACCATCACAAAGAGTCCCAAGCAAACGCGCCCGAGGTAGCCCGGCGTGCTCAAGGCAAGCGGAGTGAGGAACTCCTGCACGTTGCTGAGCACCGTCTGCATGCCCGTGCGAAGCAGGTTCTCTACTCTTTCGACGTCAAGTTCCAGACCGAAGTTGTCGCCCTTGTTGACGACTGCCTCAGCTACCTTCGCCGCGCTGACATGAAAATCCTTCACGTTCCCGTACAGCGTGAGGCTTTCCTGGGCGGCTTCCATGAGGATCAGCGCCATCGGCGCGAGGACGATCAGGAGGATCACCGCGGTGGTCAGCCCGGCCGCCAGCCGATCGTGCCTGCCGCACTTGGCCTTGAACCAGCGGTGCAGGGGGCCGAACATCACGACCAGCAGCAAGGCCAGGAACATCGGGATCAGGAAATCGGCCATGACCTTGAAAAACAACACGGCAATCACCAGCACGATTGCCACCAACACCACCAACGAAACAATCCGAGCCATGGCTTGATCTCCATTGAGCGATCGGTTGTAGTGCCCGCATTCATGCGGACTTTCGGTTTGTAGTGCCCGCATTTTGCCCGCATTCGTGCAGGCTTTTAGTGATTTGTTTAGGTAAGCCCGATGAATCGGGTCACTACCGACGGGTTGGGCGAATGTGTATCTGTGCCGAAAAGGCGCGGCCGGGTTTGCATTCGCACGCGCCGACCGCCACAATATCGGCGTGCGTGTCGTCGAACGCCGGTACCGACCACAGTCCGTGTTGTAAAGCCTGAGATGATCCTGTCAAGCGGGAAGAAATGGCTGCCTGTCGCGGCCAAGCTGCTCGTCGTGGCGTTGGTCGTCTGGTTCGTTCGCCACACGCTTGCGACGGGACTGGCCCGGTTGGGAGAGTACCCGTGGCGTTTCGAGCCGCTCTGGTTGGTCGCGGCCGGAGCGTTGTATCTGTTGGGGTTGCTGCCGGCTGGCCTGTTCTGGCGTCGCGTGCTTCGGGTGCTTGGGCAAGATGCGGGGCTTGGTGAAACTTTACGGGCGTACTACGTCGGGCATCTCGGCAAGTACGTGCCCGGCAAGGCAATGGTCGTCCTCATCCGAGTGGGGTTGATCCGCAGCCGTCGTGTCGCCACTGGCGTGGCTGCGGCCAGCGTGTTCTTCGAGACGCTCACGATGATGTCGGTCGGGGCGTTCATTGCCGCGGCCATTCTCGTCGGCTGGTTCCGCGACGAGGCGCCGCCGGTGCTGTTCTGGGCGGCCGTCGGCTTGATGGTGGTAGCCGGCATGCCCACGCTGCCGGCGGTCTTCAAGCGGCTGGTCCGGCTCGCCGGCGTGGGTAAATCCGACACGTCCACCGCCGAGAAACTCGAAGAGCTGGGGCACGGGACCCTCCTGATAGGCTGGGCGCATATGACTCTGGGGTGGGTATTGTTGGGTTTGAGCTTCTACGCAGTGCTCCGGGCGATGGGTATCGCCTGCGACAATCCGCTCGCGGAACTACCTCGCTACACCGCCAGTGTGTCGCTGGCCGTGGTGGCGGGATTCCTTTCGCTGGTGCCGGGCGGAGTGGTGGTTCGGGAGCTGATCCTGACGGAACTGATGGTTCCCCACTTCGGCGCCGTGGCCCCAGAGGTCAATGCCGAGGCGGCCGCTTTGGTCAGCGCCGTGCTGTTGCGGCGGGTTTGGCTGGTGGCGGAGTTGCTCATTTCGGGTATCCTATATGTAGAGAATAGAGTCCGCCCATGCTTTCCATTGTCATTCCCGTCTTCAACGAATCGGAGACCCTCGAAAAGCTCCACGAGGAGTTGAGCGAGGTCGCCGCGGCTGAAGGCTACAAACTGGACGTGATCTTCGTCGACGATGGGTCGACCGACGGTTCGTGGGACGTGATCCGGGGCTTGGCGGCGTCGGACTCCGGGGTGCGAGGCGTGCGGTTTCGGCGGAACTTTGGCAAAGCGGCGGCGCTGAGCGCAGGCTTTGTCCAGGCGCGGGGCGAGTTGGTCATGACCCTGGACGCCGATTTGCAGGACGACCCGCACGAAATCCCCCGCTTCCTCGCGGAAATGAATAAAGGCTTCGACGTGCTCAGCGGCTGGAAGAAGGTTCGGCACGATCCCTGGCACAAGGTAGGGCCTTCGCGGCTGTTCAACTGGTTCGTCAGCAAGGTGACCGGCGTGAAGCTGCACGACCATAACTGCGGGATGAAGTGTTACCGCCGCGAGATTTTCAACGAGGTGCGGCTCTACGGCGAGTTGCACCGGTTTGTGCCCGTGCTGGCTGCCGCCCGGGGATACCGTGTCGGAGAGCTTGTCATTGAGCACCGGCCCCGGGAATTCGGCCGATCGAAGTACGGTATGGGACGATTCGTCAAGGGCTTCCTCGATCTGTTGACCGTGAAGTTCCTCACCGGCTTCGGACAGCGGCCGCAGCACGTGATGGGCACGGCCGGGTTGATGTCGGCGCTGCTCGGCGGGCTTGGGCTCACGTACCTGGCGTGCCGCTGGGTGCTGTCGCGGCTGCTGGTGTACGGGGGGCTGGTCGCGGTCCCGGCCGGAGAGACAATCAGCGACGTAGTCTACCACTTGCACGATCATTTCCCGGCGGTCATCTACTCCGTCGCTCTATTGCTCTTTGGTGGGCAACTGATGTCGATCGGGTTTCTGGGCGAACTGTTCATCGCCTATCACGACCCCGACATGAAAGCTTACTCGATTGCCGAATACACCGGCGGCGTCGGCCCGAGCAGAAACCGAATTCCTCCCACAACCCCGCCTTCACAAGCGAATGAACGCCGCAGTTGACGAGCCCCGCACACGGCTCCGCCAAAGCGTGTACCTGTTGCTGATCTGTGTCGCCACCGGAGCGATGCTCGGACGCATTCTGGCCGTTGATTCCATCGACAAGACGGCCATTCAAGAGTGCCGCGTCGCCAAGGGGTTGGACGCAAAGAAGAAGACGCTTGAAAAACGCGGGATTACCGTTGAGCGGCTAGAAGAAGCACTTGCGAAGGAAGAAACGCGGCTGCGCAAAGCGATCCGGCTACAGCGGCCATTCCTCAGCGCCAACGA
>JAUWWA010000322.1 GCA_030617125.1 Pirellulales bacterium
AGTAGCTGGTTCCCAGGCAAACGTGCTGATCATCGGTTCTACCGGCACCGGCAAGGAGTTGATCGCGCGGGCGATTCATCGACAAAGTCGCCGGGCGACCGGGCCGCTGGTCGCACTCGACTGCACTTCCATCCCACCCAGCCTGTTTCCCAGCCAGCTCTTCGGACACGTCAAAGGCGCGTTCTCGGGCGCCGAGTGCGATACACTGGGATGCTTCCGCGCCGCCGACGGCGGGACCATATTCCTCGACGAAATTGGCGAATTGACGCCTGAACTTCAAGCCCAGTTGTTGCGGGTCATCCAGGAACGCACGGTGATTCCCGTCGGCAGCCATCGGGCGATTCCCGTCGACGTGCGCATCATCACCGCCACCAGTCGGAACCTTCCGCGGGAGGTTGGCGCGGGCAGCTTCCGGCTCGATCTCTACTATCGCCTCAACGTGGTGAAGCTTCGGACGACGTCGTTGCGCGATCGGCCCGAGGACATCGAGCCGCTTTGCCGACACTTCCTCGCCAAGCTGTCGATCGAGAACGGCCTGCCGCAAAAGTGCATGGCGCCTTCGGCCCTGCGCGTTCTGACCGCTTGCCATTGGCCGGGCAATGTAAGGCAGTTGCAGAACGTGCTCGAACGGATCGTCATCTTCACCGATGCCGAAGAAATCACCGACGAGCACGTCTGTCGGCTGCTCGAGCCGGACGTCACGCCGCCGGGCGACGTTTGCACGGCGGAGCCGGGCTTGCCGCGGCCGGCAGGCGACGGCGCCGGCCGGAAACTCCACGCGCTGTTGCCCTCTTGGGAAGAGGAGAGTCTCGACGCCTGGCCCACCCTCGAGGATTGGGAGCGGCGGCTCATCGAAGAGACGCTCGAGCGGACGTTCTACAACCAGAGCGCCACGGCTCGGCTATTGAACGTCGATCGCCGCTTGCTGGCGAGGAAGATTCGCAAGTACGGCATCGAGTTGCCCTGCCTTCCTGGGCGCGCCCGCCCGCGTTAGCGGGACTGGGGTTCGCGGCTCGCAGTTCGCTCATAATAACTACATCTATGCGGTTCTTGGCCGGTTCAACTTCGCGTCGACCCGATAAATCGGGTCACTACAAAACCTCTGTGAATCATCCGGACGAGGCGTCAACCACTTGCGCCATTCTGGATCAACTCGCGCGCACCAACACGGTACCGAGTTGATCCCTTTCGGTCCTTGTCCGCGCCGTTGCAATTGCGTCGTCGTTAGGCCGGCATTTGAATTGTCGGTATGAAAACGCGCCGCACGTCTCGACGAAAACGGCGATTGCGATCGACGCATCGCAATCGATGAACGTTCGGCACGGCGATTGCTTTCCACCCGTTTGACTTCATATCGAAAGGAGAAACCCTATCGATGAATTCGATGCAGGCTCAGTCAACGTGTGCGCGGACGACGACTATCGCGGTCGTCGATCCGCGTCCGGCGGACTACGCCTCGCTGCTTGAGCGCACGCTTGGGCCGGCGGTCCGGTTGCAGTTTGTGCCTACCGGCAACGGCGCTCTGCAATTGGCCCGAACCACCGACGCCGACCTCTGGGTGATCCCCATGGTCCTGCCCGACATGTCCGGGCTGGATCTCTGTGCGATGCTCAAGGCGCAGTCGCCCCAGCGGGTGATTTGGATGGTCGCCGACACTTATTGTGCCGAGGACGAGCGCGCCGCGTGGGTCCACGGCGCGTCGTTGTTCGGCTGCAAGCCGCTGCCCAACTCGTGGTTGTCCGACTGGCGCCGGCGTCAAGGCAATTCGCACCCGACCGGAGCGGTCCGGCTGGAGTTGACTCGTGAATAAATGTGTGTTTATCAGTCTTCGAGAAGCTACGATTCCCATTTGAGTTACACCGGCGTTCTACTTTTCCGGAAACCTGAAACCCTTTCCTTTTTCATCTGTTCTTACTGAGAGAAACCACAACCGTGTTCGAGAAATCCCTGTTTCCATGCCTTGTTGCCATCGACGCGTTGGCGCTGTCGGCAACCGCCGTGTACGCGGTGACGATCGACACCGTCACCGTCGGCAACCCCGGCAACGCGAATGATACAGACGGCGACGGGCACGGCGGTGTGAGCTACGTCTACAACATCAGCAAGTATGAGGTGACCGCCGGGCAGTTCAGCCAGTTTCTCAACGCCGTGGCGGCCGAGGACACCTACGGACTATACAACGCATTCATGGACAGCGTTCCCTCCGGCTGCCAGATCACTCAGCATGGCGCCAGCGGGAACTACACGTACGACTTCAGCGGTCGGCCCAGCGGAGAGGAGTCTGACTGGGCGAACCGCCCGGTGAACTACGTCTCTTGGGGCGACGCGGCGAGGTTCGCCAACTGGCTGCACAACGGACAGCCCACGGGTTTGCAGGGCCTGACGACCACCGAGGACGGCGCGTACTACCTCAACGGCGCGACAACCGACGCGGCCCTTCTCGCCGTCAGCCGCGAGCCGGACTGGAAGTGGGCGATCTCCAGCGAGGATGAGTGGTACAAGGCCGCATACCACAAGAACGACGGCATCACGGGCAACTACTTCGACTATCCGACCAGCAACGACAGCGTTCCGAGCAATGATCTGATCAACCCAGACCCGGGCAACAACGCGACGTTCTATGTCATTGGCGGTGACTATACGATCGGCGACCCGTACTACCGGACCGAGTTCAGCGCACACGAGAACTCCGGCAGTCCCTACGGCACGTACGATCAATACGGCAACGTCTGGGAGTGGAACGAGGCCGTTCTTTACGGCTCGTCTCGCGGCTTGCGCGGCGGTTCATTCTACTCTCAAGTTCGACAACCTCCACCCTCCGTCCCGCAATATTCGTACTACCCGACGTTCGAGGTCGACAGTGTCGGATTCCGAGTGGCGAATATCCCCGAGCCGTCCACGTTGTTCCTGTTGACCGCGGCGGCGGTGGCCTTCGCGTTTTCGTATTGGAGAACCCCTTGTTGGCCCATCGTGTGGGCGGGGTATCGGAGGGTTCACGCGCCGGCGCCGGCGGGCCGACGGACTTGGTCGGCCTGGCGCAGCATCGTCGCAAGAGAACAACGCCGGACGTGGCGGTCCGTGTCAGCCGCCCGTCGACTTGTGAAGGGAGGCTGCCCGCCCCCGGTCCTGGACGGGCAGCCTCCGGGGAGGACGTGAACAAACACCCTTGCCGGCCGCGGCCGGAAACGTATCCCGCCGGAGGAAGCGGGGCCTATGGCCAAGGAAACGGCGCTTTGTTGGATCGGTAGTGTCAACGAAAACCCAGAACAGAAAGGAGATCAGGCAGCAAGAAGAGGTTGGTGTGTTTGCTTAGTCGAGTTCAGGGCGCTTGCGGCGGAGGTAGGTTCCCCTGCCGGGCGCGCCCGCACCCATCGGAGAGTTCAACATGAAGTACGTAGTGACAGTCTTGACCGTCTTGTCTTTCGTAGCGGCGGCCAGTATGGCGACGG
This sequence comes from Pirellulales bacterium, assembly GCA_030617125.1. Classification (GTDB taxonomy): domain Bacteria; phylum Planctomycetota; class Planctomycetia; order Pirellulales; family Thermoguttaceae; genus JAUWWA01. The sequence continues at coordinate 3,450 of JAUWWA010000322.1, forward strand.
GTCAGGTCCCCGCCAACGTAACCTACCGTTACTCGCTCGACCTGGGCAGCGACTGGGACGTGAGCGACCCGACCGGCGGGGACCTGACCCGTCGCCTTACTGGCCGCCGCTACGAAAGACAAGACGGTCAAGACTGTCACTACGTAC
>JAUWWA010000200.1 GCA_030617125.1 Pirellulales bacterium
ACTTCCGTGCGGATCCCTTCGAGCACGTCGTTTTGGGCCGGCGCCGCGTGGGAATGCGACGCATGGCCGCGCGGTGCGTGGGTGGGTGGAGCATGGCCGCGCGCCGACAGCGAGTCGGGCAGCCCAGCCGCCGCGACGACACACTCGGCCCCATGGCCGTCGCCCACCTCGACCAGCAGCCGGTGGTCGCAACGGTATTTCGCCTCGAGCGTGAACTTGCCCTGTTGGTCGGTCGTTGTTTCTCCGATCTTCTCGCCCGCCGGATCGAATGCCGTAATCTTGAGATTCCGCGCAGGCGTCTTGCCGTGGAAGTATGCCTCGCCGTGGATCGTGGTTCCATGGGCATGGGCGACGATGTGGATTTCGTGTGCAAAGGCCGGCGGAACGCAAAAGAGCACGACGGCAATTGCCGAGAAGGCCAGGGGGACTGAAGATTGAAGATTGAAGATTGGAAATTGAAGATTGCCCGAACGCAGAACGCCGATTTGCAGTCTCCAATTTCCAATCTTCAATTTCCAATCACTGGACCTGGCCATAAGGGACCTCCTTGGCGGAAACCGCCAGCAGCGGCGCGTCCAGCAATTCCGGGCGGACCTTCCGCAACAGCACGACGACGCTGCCGGTCGCCAGCCCTTCGACCACGGCCAACGGGACGTGCAGCACCGCGATCAGCTTGCCAAGATCGATGAACGGCTCGCCGGCCAGCACGAGCGACCCGGCGCACAAGAGCGCGCTTAGCAGGATCCCCGTTGCGCCGGCGGCGAACCCTACAGCGAAGACCATCGCTTCGTTGCCGCCGCGGACCGCGCCGCGGAAAAGGTAGTAGCAGACCACCGCCGGCAAGGCCATGTTCAGCGTGTTCAAACCCAGCGTGGTTGGTCCGCCGAACGAGAAGAAGACGGCCTGCAACAACAACGCGACCAGGACGGCGGGAAAGGCGGCCCAGCCGAGCACCAGCCCCAGCAAACCGCAAAGCACGAGGTGTTCCGAGGTCGGCCCCAGCGGCACGTGGATCAGCGAGGCGACGAAGAAGGCGGCGCTGAGGACGGCCACGCGCGGCACTTGCTCCTGGTCGATCTTGCAGAGCCCGACGGCCGTCCCCGCCGCGGTCAATGCGGTGGCGGCCAGCAGGATTTCCCTGCCGTGCGCGGTGGCGGCCAAAACGCCTTCGTAAATGTGCATGCTCCCGTCCCTCCTGTTCTATTTCGTTTTTGTGTCGACGGTTGCGAGCCAGATCAGCGCGCCGGGTACGACGTCAACCAGCTTTCCGTCGGGGCTTCTCATCTTCATTCACCCGGCCTGGATAACACTGCCGGAAATATTGTAACACCACTCCGCCGGACTGTCGAGGGGCGAGAAACCAGGGAATGTAACTCCGACGAGGGGTATCATGCCACGACAGGTGGCCGTAGCTTTGCGGGGACAGAAAAGCGGCGTTTCCCCCGTTTTCAGGACGCTTCCGCGCTGGCCATCACCAGCTCGCCCTTGTGAACGCCCTTTGTGCCCCGCAACTGCGAGGCGATCTGCTGCAACTGATCGGCCGGGCCTCGCAGCACGATCACCTCCAGGCAGAGGTCGTGCGTGAGATGGGCATGCAGCGTTGAGACCACCAGATCGGTATGGTCGTGCTGGAGCTTCGTGAGCCGATCGGCGAGCTGCGGCCGGTGGTGGTCGTACACCAGCGTGAGCGTGCCGACCGCGTCCTGCGAGCGTGACTCCCACGCCCGGGTGGTGAGCGTCTCGCGGATCAACTGCCGGACCGCCTCGCTCCGGGTGGCGAACTCCTGCTCCTTGCAGTACCGATCGAAGCCCTCGAGCAGATCGTCTTCCAACGAAACCGAGAATCGCACAATCTCAGACATGGTTGTTGCCCTTAACCAGGATCATTCATAGGCCAATTATGTAGCGTAGGCATCGTGCCTGTGTTGACCAGCCACGGGCTGGAAGCCTGTGCTGCACTTTTTGTAAATAATCCGGGCTTAAACAACACCTGCGTGTTGTTCACCCGGCCGGTAATGTCACCCGCTGACTTTATGCCGATTGGCCACCGGGTGGGCAACGGGCAACTCTGCTTCGGGCGAATCAACGCTTTCGCCGTATGTGAAGCCAAAGGTAGAGCCCGGGCAGAATCAAGACCGCCGCCAGCACGCCCCCCCAGGGCGCCAGCGCGACGGCGACAATCGAGGCGGCCTGCGCAAACACAATGAGGTTGACCAGCGAGGCGTTCCACGCCCGGCTGACGCGAGTGGCGTAAGTGACCGCTTCTTCGGGCACGTAGTCCTTGAGTTCCTCAACGGACAAATTCACCGTGGTCAGCGCGGTCAGTTCGTCGAGCACCCGCATGCGGCCTTCCATCTGCTCGATACTCTCCCGCACGCGGTCGACTTCCCGTTCGACGGCCAGGATATCCTTCAACTTACCGGTGGAATCCTCGAGGTGCTTCAGCAGGCGCTGCTCGGTCTTCTTCTTGTTGCGGATGCGGGCTTGAACGTCGTAGTATTCTTCGCTGACGTCTTGCGAGTCGGAACTGACGCTGCGAACCTCGCCCAATTTCTTCGCGGCATCGAGGAACTCCTGGTAGTATCCTACCGGCACTCGCAGCGTCCAGCGCCCGCTACGGGGGTTGCCGGGTGAACCGAAGATCTTGGAACCGGCCACGTACCCGTCGAAACGTTTGACCATCTCTTCGACCTTGGATGGAATCGGCCCGAAGTCTTCGACGACCAGGTCGACTTCGGCCGTGTAGATGATCTTCCGCTGGAGAACACTCGAGTCCGGCGCCCGCTCCTCGGATTTGTCCGCGGCGGCGGAAAAATAGGCACCCCCCGTCTGAATTACTCCACCTTCCGCGGATGCGTCAGCCAGCGTGGCTTCGCCAAGGTCTGTGCCGCCCCTTCGGGCCGCCTCCCGCGTCGCTTGAGAGCAGCTACACATTCCCGCCAAGATTCCAATAATGCCGATGATCACAACGAGTGAAACTACTGTGATCGACCAAGAAGACTTCATGGCGCACCTGACCTTTCACGTGGGATTTCGGTGACAAAATCTCTCCCAAGAATATAGATACCGGCCGGCAAGAAATTATTCCCCTCGCGCCGAATTAGCGGCATCAGGCCGCTCGCCGCAGCGGTTCGCTCTCGATGTACAGCACGACGGTGCGAAGCCGTCCGTCGCGCTCGACGAGCAATTCTAACGGCTCAGCCAGGGTCCTGGCAAGCTGGGCGAAGCGCCGATCGTCGGGGAAATCCCCGCCGGCGATCCGGTAGATGCGATCGCCCCGGCGCAGCCCGGCCCGGGCGGCGGGCGAATCGGCCACCACGTGCGTCAGGATGACCGTGCCGGGCTCGGCGTCGTCGATCCGCCACATGATCCCCAGCCGCAATGGCTTGTTCGGCAGCTCTGTGGCCATGGCGGCCCATCGCCGGCGGGTGTGCTCCGTCTCGCGCCGGGCCGAGGGGCGAAACCGCGGCGTCTGCCCGCCATCGGCCAACTCGTGCACCACGCCGAATACCAGCCGAACCACCCGACTCATCCCCTCGCTGTTGATGTGCCTCGCGTCGTCATACGGCGTGTGGTACGCCTCGTGCTTGCCGGTGTGCAGCAGCAGCACGGGGATGTTCCTCGCGAACAGCGGGTAGTGATCGGAGTTGTGCTTCAGCGTCCAGTTGAACTCCAGCTTCAAGGCGGTCGCTTCGTTCTGAAAACTCAGCAACCGGCGCCATCCGCACCCGCTGCGGGCGCCGAACACAAACAGCCGATCGTCGCGCAGCCGTCCGATCATGTCCATGTCGACGCCGGCCACCACGTCGGCCAGCGGGACGTTGGGCTGGGCGGCCCAGTGTTTCGAGCCCAGCATGCCCTTCTCTTCAGCATCCCAAAACGCGAACAGGATCGATCGCTTCGGCGGGCGCGGCAGCATGGTGAAGGCTTCGGCCAGCTCGAGCAGCCCGGAAGCGCCGCTGGCGTTGTCGTCGGCCCCGTTGTGAATGTAGCCGACCGGGCCGCGGCTGTTGCGCCGCGTGCCGTAGCCGACGTGGTCGTAATGGGCGCTGACGACGACGTACCGGTCCTTCAACTGCTCATCGCTTCCGGGCAGCACCGCCAGGACGTTTCGGAAGTTGGGGGCGAAGTGCTGAAAGAACGTGCCGCCGTCGGCGGCGCCTTGCAAATCCAGTTCCGCGAGCCGCTCACGCAGATACTCGCCGGCCGCCCGACCGCCGCGTCGGCCTGCCTCGCGACCTTCGAGCCTGTCGTCGGCCAGGTAGTCAACGTGCTGCTGGAGCCGGTCGGCCGTGATCGACTCCAAGGCCGCCCGGTACGATGAACTGCCCTCCGCCGCCCGCAAGGCGATCGAGCAAACCAGAATCAGTACAACCGGCACAAACCGGCCGGCGGATCGAGCGAGAGAGCACATGGGTGGGCACTTTCGGGCTGGGAGGGAGCAAGCGGGGTGCGCAAGTATAGGGCGCAACCGGGCATCGTGCCGCACAGGCCGTGTTGTGCGGAAGCACAACCGGCGAGCCTATAAGTTCTCCACCCACAACGTGAGTGTTGCGAAGCGGCCGTCCGCCAGTGCTTCGTACAGCCGTCGATCGGCGGTGACCATCGGTTCTTGCAAAAGCACCGCCAGTGCGACATACAGACAGTCGTAGAGGCTGCGCCCGGTCTCGTTGGCAACTGCCCAGGCGGGCTCCAGCAACGAGGAGAACGGATGCAGGCCGACGGGAAGCTCTCGTAGGAGTGCCCGAGCGGCGTTTCCCTCCGACAAGGAAATCTCTCCTCGTCGTATCCGCTTGCAGAAAAGGTTGTCCATCTCCAGGAGGAAAAGGTCGGGCGCGTGGAGTTGGTTGCCGGCGTCGAGCACGGC
>JAUWWA010000298.1 GCA_030617125.1 Pirellulales bacterium
GCCGAGCGGATTTCCGGTGGCCTGCGTTCTGCGAAGGGTGACGCGGGCGGCGTTGGGACTGTTCCCGTAGGGCGTGGGCGTCGTAAAGGTCGCAGTATCCCGGTCCCAGTAGCCGATTTCAACATCCAGGGGATCGATATCCGACCCATGCAATTCATCACCCTCGCCAATTCTCACCTCACTTGACCATCCGTTCTGCGCCGCGACTGAATGGGCGGTAACCGTCGCCTCCGCTTCGTCAGGTAACTTCGCAGCCGCCGCCAGGGAGCAAGCATCGGCTGTCCGCTGAAGCTCGGTTTGCACGTGTAAGACGTATCCCAGGTCGACCGAAAAGGCCAGCACGCCAATCATCACGACCATAAGCAAGAGCGTGAGGATCAGCACACCTCCGCGGCGGCCAGGTAGCCCACCAAATCGCGCACGGCCGCGGTCTCGGAACGAGCCCAGACCTTGCTTGCACTTATCATTGCATGTAGCTTGTGGTAACATCATTCAGGCCTTTCAGCAATCATGACACTTCGCCCCGACAGGTTCTTCCCACCCAAGAACCAAGGCGCCGGAAGCCAGCTTACGTGGTCAAACGGTACGGACACGGTTACCGATACGGGGTCGCCAAACCCGACTTTGATGAGCTGATCAGGGGAAACGGTCACCGTGGTTCCGGAGATCGTGCTGCTGCTCAGATAGTCCGTGACGATGGTTTGGACGTCGGATTCCGTTGTCTGCTCTAAAATACCTCGTCGAGCACCCGCGCGCGAGGCGTTGATCAGGAACTGTTGCACCATCACCAGCCGCCCGAACTCGACCATCCCCACGACAAGTAAGAAGAGCAGCGACGCCACAACCGCAAACTCAACCAGAGCCACGCCCCGGCGTTGTCCACGTGCAAAGCGGCGCGCTCTGCGCGGCCTACGTGAAGGATTGCCAGGCGTATTCAGAGAGTTGGGCGAGCGTCCTCTATTTGCGCGAACTAAGCGGAGTGCTCGCAGACGCAAGCGAGGCGGCTTCTTGCGCGCATACCGAGACATCCTTGTCTGAAGACAGGATCTTTCAGGTGATTTCATCGGACACAGCCATATTAGTTCGACCGTTGGTCAGCGGCCTAATGTGCCCTTGAGACGGGATAAGAATGTTCTCCTTCGGCAGCCTGACGATCTCCCCAGGAGACCCATGGCTTTGCGTGCCGGCCTCGCGGCCGGTTTGCCTTTGTCGGGAAACTCTGCCTGAGTCCCGCGATTCATTAGATATGTCATCTAAAGCATAGCCCGAATTTCTGCCCTTGTCCAGTCTCCATTTTTCTTAGAGCGTTTGACGAGGATCGTTCGGTCAACAATGATCCGCCACCAGGAAGTGCCCTTTCACCGTATGTCTACGTCTAGGTCACAATCGGCGGGAAGCCAAATCTTTCTTCGGCCGGCGACGGAGAACTTCACCCGCTTGCCAGCACTGCTTGCAGGTACCCGCGGCAATTGGGCTTTGTGATCTCGCCGCGATCGGTTAAGTTTTGCAAATCTTACAACTCGATCCGCGGTGATCGCGCAAAAGGCGCTGCGGGCCGGGAAAACACGAAAGCACGCCAGAGGAGAGGTTCGGCCGAGTAGCCGGGAGTCGTCGGCAGTTTTCCGTCGGTTTGGCCCGCGGTTTGCTCCCGACGCCCGGCACCAACCGCGGCCACACGGACGAGGCCGACTGTTCCTTTTGTGGCACTGCGCCACGCTGAAATGGAAACGAGGAAGAGCATGGAAGCTCGCATCATTCGGGCCGTAACACTGGCGGCCGTGCTTTTGGTTTCGATGGGCGCCCGGCACCGCAGTGCCAATTTCGTCGTCGAGACGCCCGATCCCGCCTTCGCCAAGCAGCTCGCCGAAGCGGCCGAGCGGTACCGCCGCGACCTGGCCGTCGAGTGGCTCGGCCGCGCGATGCCCAACTGGTCGCAGCCGTGCACGATGACGGTTCGCGTCGGGCCGAACCTCGGCGCCGGCGGCGCCACGACGTTTGTGTTCGACCGCGGCGAGGTCTTCGGATGGCGGATGACCATCCAGGGTTCCCGGCAGCGGTTGCTCGATTCGGTGCTGCCGCACGAAATCACGCACATGATCTTCGCCAGCCATTTCCGCCAGCCTCTGCCGCGCTGGGCCGACGAAGGCGGCGCTACCAGCATCGAGCACGTCAGCGAGCGGAACAAGTACCGCAAGATGCTCTACCGGTTCCTCCAGACGGGCCGCGGCATCGCCTTCAACCGGATGTTCGCCATGCGGGACTATCCCCGCGACGTCATGCCGCTTTACGCCCAAGGCTACTCGGTCGCCGAGTACCTCATCCAGCAATACGGCCGCCGGAAGTACGTCGAGTTCCTCGGCGCGGGGTTACGCAATGGCGACTGGTCGGCGGCGATTCGGCAGACCTACGGCGCCGCCGACGCCGGCGCCCTGCAAAAAACCTGGCTGGCGTGGGTGCGACAGGGCTCGCCGACGATTACCCCGCGGCGAGATCAGCCGGCCGTTGCATCGAAAGGCGAGATGCTGGCCTCGGCCGGCGCAACACCGGCACCGGCCGGCCGCCGGAAGCGACCCGAGCCGAATTTGATCCACCCGATCCCGGCGACGGAAAGCCCGGCCTTCGCCGCGAGCGGTTCCTCGCCGTATGCCCCGGGCAGCGCGATCTCGGCAAGCGACTCGTCGCTTTCTTCGCCGGTGCAACTGGCCGCCGCGAGTACACCGGCGCCGAAGCAGCTCCCGGCCGACGGTTGGCATGCCGTCGGCGCGCGCGCCGAAGCACCGCCCCGTGTGGCCGCCGCATCTCCACCGCCACGGTCGCCCGAGCCGGCCGTCCGCACGCACGTCACTCGACCTCAGCCGCTGGAGCACTCCCGCCAGATTATCCTGGAATGGAGCAGCCGGCAGTAGTTCGCCAAGATCGAATGGGGCGATTGACGATGGCCATTACGACGGCAGCCAATACCGCGTGAGGTGATAGAACACCGGCGCGGCGAAGCAGAGCGAGTCGATCCGATCGAGTACGCCGCCGTGGCCTTCGACCAGCGTGCCGTAGTCTTCCACGCCGCGGTCGCGCTTGATGGCCGACATGGTAATCGCGCCGGCGAAGCCCATCACGGCGATCACCGTCGACATGGCGCCGGCCATCCACCAGTGAGCGCCGTGGAAGGGCGTGGCCCACCACAGCGCGGCCCCGATCAGCGTCACGCTCAGCGCGCCGCCAAGCAGTCCTTCCCACGTCTTGTTGGGATTGATCGACGGCACGATGACGTGCTTGCTGGGGATCATACGTGCCCAGGCGTATTGCAACGCGTCGCTAAGCTGCACCATCAGCACGAAGAAGAACAACAGTCGGGCCTTGGGGCCCCAGCCGTCGTTGGGCAGGTCCAACGTCAGTAGCGCCGGGGCATAGCTGAAACAATAGACGCAGATCAGCAGCCCAGCCTGGATCTTCGCCGTCCGTTCGAGGAACCGCTTGTGGTCGCCGGCAATAGCGACTCGCGCAAGCACGAACAGACACCCGTAAACCGGAATCATGATGCTGAAAAACCCGAAGCTGCCCAACCCGACCAATATCGACTGCAACGCGCTAAGTTGTTCTGCACCCCCGACCTCAGGCTTATAGTTGCCCAGGCCGACCGAGAGAAACTGCAACGGCGTGAGCAAGAAGAACACCCAAAACAGCGCCCGGTGGTCGCCGGGCCGGGTGGGCGTGAGCGTGATGAACTCCCGAAGCGCCCAAAACGAGATCAGTCCGAACAGAACGACCGTGACGACATGCCCAAAGACATGCCCAAAATGCCC
>JAUWWA010000392.1 GCA_030617125.1 Pirellulales bacterium
ACCCGGAGCGACGTCGGGCGCTGGCGCTGATCAGCACGCAGGCGATGCGCGTCTACGAGATGATCGCCGACATGATGCTGTACGCCCGGCCGCCCAAACCGGAACCGGAGCGCGTCGACGTGATCGATCTGGTCGATCGATTCGTTGAAGAAGTTTCGCCACGGGCAGCCCAGCAGGAAACGACGCTCTGCCACGCGGGCGTGGCCGAAGCGATCGAGATCGAGGCCGATCCCACACAGCTTACGGTGGCCCTGCAAGCGATGGTGCACAACGCGTTGGAGGCGATCGGCAACAACGGGCGGATCGAAATCGACGTCTGCCGCGGCCAACGGGGCGTCGAGATTCGCGTGGCCGACGACGGGCCGGGCATGACGGCCGAACAGCGCCGCCACATCTTCGATCCCTACTACTCCGCCCGCCAAGCCGGCCGCGGACTCGGACTGGGACTCTCCAAGGCATGGCGCATCGTCACCAACCACGGCGGCCGGATCGACGTCGAAAGCCAAATCGGCCACGGCGCCGTTTTCACCATCACGCTCCCCGCGTCACAAAGCCGCCTTGCGGCGCCCCTACCCGCCAAGCCCTTCGGCGGTTAACAACTCGCCGAGCGTGCTGGTCAGATCGGCCAGCTTCGAGCGATGCTCTTCGGAGAGCGGCTGCCGGCCCGCGCCCATCTGGAATCCTCGCAACTGCACACCCACGCGAAAACCCTCGGGGAAGTCGGCCGAGTAGAGTGCCGCGTCGAACAGTCTGATGATGGTGGCCTGCAGGCGCCGGGCCTCTTCGAGCCGGCCGCCCGTCGTCGCCTCGTAGAGTTTTCGCGTCAGTTCCGGGGCGACGCCGCTCGTGGGATTGATGCCTCCGTCGGCGCCGGCCAAGAGCATCGGCATTAGCACGGCGTCCCACCCGGTGAAGAAACTGAACTCCGGCCGGTTCGGCCGCACTGCCTCAATCATCCGGACCATCTGGGCAAGGTCGCCGGAGGAGTCTTTGATAGCGACGATTCGCTCGCACTCCTCGCTGAGCCGACGGATGGTCGGCACGTCGACCGCCGAGGCGAGCAACGGGAAGTTGTACAGCACCACGTCGACCGGTGTGTTGCGGCCGATTTCCTTGAAATAGGCGTAGACGTTATCCGGACTGAGCTTGTAGTAGTAGGGGGCGATGATGGCCACGGCGCGCACGCCCAGGGCGCAGTAGTATTCGCAGGCGGCCAGCGTCTCGCGCACGTTGGCCTCGGCCGCCCCGGCGAGGATCGGAACCCGGCCGGCCGCCTGGTCCACGATGATCGCGATGGTCCTTCGCCGTTCATCGGGCGTGAAGCGGGTGAACTCGCCGGTTGAACCGTTGGGATACAAGCCGTGCACGCCGGCGGCAATCAGCCAGTCAACGTAGCGTCGCAGTTCGGCCTCGTTAATGTTTCCCTGCTGGTCCAGAGGAACCATGTTTGGTGTGAAGACACCGCGGAGTCTGTCTTGGTCGGTCATTTCTGATTCTTCCCTTAAGGGGCTTGGCCGTTTACGTGTTCCGTCATTCATCATTCATTTTTCATCCTTGGCCCTTTCCTTCGGCACGATCATGGTCAGCCTATCCGGTGCTGCTTCCACGTCGACCGGCAGGAGTCCGCCCGGGTCGCCGTCGAGCTGATAGGGGACCTCCGCGTCGGAAGTGACTTGCAGTCGCCGTACGCGCTTCATCGTGCAATCGGCCAGGCGATGGTGCTGCCGGAAGACTACGGCCGCGGCGTAGCGCAAGCCGCTGCGGAGCGATCCACGTCGGAAGGCACAGATATCCAGCAAGGCGTCGGCGCCGTCCGCTCGCGGAGCCAACCGCAGCCCACCGGCGTAACAAGGCAGATTGAACGCAAACAGCCACCGGACGATCACCGGCGGCGAGCATTCTCCGTCGGGTGTTATCGAGGGCAATCCGTCGGCAGGCGGCTGCGACCCACGCGCGAGTTGCTCCCAATGCAAGCGTAATTCGGGATATTCGTAGTGACGGATCGATTCGAGGATCGGTCTGAAGTAGTCCCTCGTGCGGATGTGCCCTTTGCGGCGGCCGTGGACACGCCGAACCACGTCGGCGTCGAACCCGCAACTGATCATCAGCAGAAAGATTCGATCATTCGCTTTCCCGACGTCGAGCCGGATGAGCTTTCCATCGGTGATGGTCCGGCAAATGCTCTCGGGCGATGCTCCGAGGCCGAGGTGCCGCGCCAGGAGGTTTTCGTTGCCCGAGGGGAGCATGGTCAGCGGCACTCCCGCCTCGGTGCGGTTGACCAGTTCGGCGGCCGTTCCGTCGCCGCCGACGCCGACCAGCGCGCGGAGGCGTCCTTCGCCATGCCATCGATTGGCCAGATCGGCCACCTCGCTGAGGTCGGTCCGGATCTCGACCCGAAATCCTTGGTCGCTCAGCAGTCCGACGAGCCGCTCGACCCTGGGCCAAGCGGATCGGGCCCCTGCGATCGGGTTGACCGAAATGACAACTGCGTTGGCTTCCGGGGGCAGACTGGCGGCGGGTTGCTGCAAAACCGCCTTCGGCCCGCCTGACACCCTTGAAAACGCTATATTTCTAGGCTCTTTTTCACTTTTCACGGTTCCACCAATACTGCCCTTCGACGCTATTTGACACCCGCTACAGGCGTCAAGACGCCCGTTAGACACCTAGTTTAACCGCCCGGGTCGACGACCGCCACGACCCGCCACGGCTATCGGAACGGTCCCTATTGGCGTTAGTCGCCGGGTCCGGTGTCTGGGGACCGTCACCACCAGCCGGCCGTCAGACGGGCTCCTAGGGCACCCTAGCCAACGGCTCCTCGGGGTGGTAGACTACGATGCACTAGGTCCACACCATCAGCACCGCACGCATCTACGCGGGGATCGCTAAGGGGGATCGGCGGCTTCTCTTTCAGGAGGTGTTATCATGACCGCTCTGTTTGGCCTTCTAGCTTTCGTACTTGCTGTTCTTCTGGGATTCGCATCGGCATTCCTCT
>JAUWWA010000214.1 GCA_030617125.1 Pirellulales bacterium
AGGTCTTTCCGGGTCTCGCCCCAGGCCACCAGCACCGCGGGGCACCCGGCACACGGCAGTTTCCCCCCGGCCGGGGGCCATTGACCGCCGGACAGCGGCCGATTAAAGTACAAAGATGCTTGCTAAACGCGTCATCCCCTGTCTCGATGTCAACGAAGGCCGCGTCGTCAAGGGCACCAACTTCCTGAATCTGCGCGACGCCGGCGATCCGGTCGAAGTCGCCGCGCGATACGAGCAGGAAGGGGCCGACGAGTTGGTCTTTCTCGACATCACCGCCAGCCACCAACGACGCGACATCATCCTCGATGTGGTCCGCCACACCGCCGAGGTGGTGTTTATGCCGCTTACCGTGGGCGGGGGAATCCGCACGTTGGACGACATCCGCGCGCTGTTGAGCGCCGGCAGCGACAAGGTCTCGATCAACTCGGCCGCCTCGCGCGAGCCCGAATTCATCCGCCAGGCCGCACGACGCTTCGGAAGCCAGTGCATCGTCGTGAACATCGACCCGAAACGCGTGCAGCGCCACGGCGAGGAGTTCTGGGAGGTGCACATCGACGGCGGCCGGGTCGGCACCGGGCGCGAGGTCGTCGCCTGGGCCCAAGAGGTCGAAGGGCTCGGCGCCGGGGAAATCGTGCTTACCAGCATGGACGCCGACGGCACCAAGGACGGCTTCGACCTGGAAATCACCGCCGCGGTAACCCGCGCGGTCTCCATTCCCGTGGTCGCCAGCGGCGGCGCGGGATGTCCCGATCACCTGGCCGACGCGATCCTGTTCGGCGGGGCGGAGGCCGCGCTGGCCGCCAGTATCTTCCATTACGGAGAGTACACGATCAAGGAAACCAAAGAAATCATGCAACGGCGTGGAGTCCCCGTAAGATTGTAATCGAGCTGTCAGCCACCACCAGCTATCAGCAGTCAGTGGGTCAATCCTCGGCCACAATACTGAATCCCGAACCCCGAACCCCGATTCCCGAACCCCGAATCCCGAACCCCTAGCCCCATGTCAACGAAGGTAGAAAACAGTCAGAAGCGATTTGCCGGCCACCACGAGGAAAGGGAGATCGACAAGCTGTTTCGGGCGTTGGTGAAGCTCGAAGGCAGCGATCTTCACCTGAAGGCGGATTGCCCGCCGTACGTTCGCGTCGACGGCACGTTGCGGCCACTCAACCGCAAACCGATCGACGACGAAGAGATCGTGCAACTGATCTTCCCGATGGTCAACGAGGACGAGCGCCGGCGGCGGATCTTCGAGGAGGACGGCGGGGTGGACTTCGCCTACTTGCTGGACATCGGCGGCAAGCGGTGGCGGTTTCGGGTGAACGTGATGCAGCAGATGGGTCACGTGGGCCTGGTCGCCCGATGCGTCAACAACGTCATTCCCACCTTTGAAGAACTCCACCTGCCCCTTTCGATGATCGATCTCTGCCGGTACAACCAGGGGATGATCCTTCTGGTCGGGCCGACCGGCTGCGGCAAGAGCACCACCATCGCCGCGATGCTCGATTGGATCAACCACAACTACCGCAAGCACATCCTCACGCTGGAAGACCCCGTTGAATTCGCGTTCACCGAGGACAAGTGCCTGATCAACCAGCGCGAGATCGGCCTGGACGTGAAGGACTTCATCGTGGGCATGAAGCACGCCGTGCGCGAGGACCCCGACGTCATCGTGGTCGGCGAGATGCGTGACCGGGAGACGTTCGAGACGGCGATTCAGGCGTCCGAGACCGGCCATCTGGTGTTCGCCACGATCCACGCCGCGTCGGCCCCAAGCACCATCGGCCGCGTCCTCGACTTCTTTCCCGAGAACATGCACTCGGGCATCCGCAGCGCGCTGGCGTTCAACATGAAGGGCATTGTCGCCCAAAAGCTGTTGTCATCGATCCTGGAAGGGGTCGGACGCGTGCCGGCCGTCGAGATCATGACGTTCAACCCGACGGTGCGGAAACTCATCCTCGAAGAGAACGACAACAAGCTGACCGACGCGATTCGCATCGGCAAAGGCGACGGCATGCAGGATTTCGTCCTAAGCCTGAAGGATCTGGTCGAGCGCGACATGATCGATCGGGCGACGGCGTTCGAGGTTGCACCCAGCGCCGAGGCGCTGAAAATGGCGCTTAAGGGCATCGAAATCAGCCAGCCGGGGATACTCTGATGTTGGGCGACGACGGCAAGTTACCAACCACAAACTACAAATTACTGGCTGCCGCGACGGCGATCGTCCTGCTCGGCGCCGGCAACGTTTTCGCCCAGGATGCCCGGGCGTGGCCCGCCATGGAGAACCTCCGCCGCGGTCCGGGGTACTACCTGAGTCTGGGGAAGATCCTCGCTTGCTGGTTCGTCTTCTTCGCTTGGATATTCAGCACCGACCAGATCAACCGCGACTGCCAGGAGATGAAGCTCAATTGTGCGCGCCTGAACCCGATCGTCTTCGGTCCGTTCATGGCGGCCTTCGTACTCGTGTGGCTGATTCCCTACTTCTGGCTCGGCTTCCCGCTATTGGTGGTCGCCTATGTGGGTCCGCTGGTCGGTTACGTGTTGCACCGCAATGCCCAAGTGCCCGACAACGAGCGCGTGTTCACGAAGGAGCATTTGCGCTACTGGTTCTCGGTGCATTTGGGAAAGATTGGTGTCAAGGTCGCGGCCGAGGCGCCTGATCCGCACACGAAGGGTCCGCCGGTGAGTGTCCGTGCCCGCGGCGGCGCCGACGAGCGCGAAGACCAGAGCCGCACGATCGCCGCCCGGCAGCTACCGGCGCTGCGCACCGCGCGCGCGGTCATTGCCGACGGACTCTTCTGCCGCGCCTCGGCCATCATGCTCGATTACACGCAGCAGGCGGTAGCCGTGCGATACTTGGTCGACGGCGTTTGGCATACACTCGAGGCGATCGATCGCGACAGCGGCGATCCGGCCCTGGAAGCGCTGAAAGTGCTCTGCGGCCTCAACCCTCAGGACCGGCAAGGCTGGCAGGAAGGCTTCTTCGCCGCCGATTACCGCCAAGACGAGTACGCCGGCACGCTGACCTCCCAGGGAACCAAGACGGGCGAACGCGTGCTGATCCAGTTCGAGGAGAAGGCGATCCGCATGACGACGCTCGACGAGATCGGCATGCGGGAGAAAATCCAGGAACGACTCAAGGAGTTGCTGAACCTGAAAAGTGGGTTCGTGCTGTTTTCGGCCATGCCCGCCGCCGGGTTGCGCACTACCGTCAACGTCGCATTACACCAGACCGACCGGCTGACACGCGAGTTCATGGCGGTCGAGGAGCAGGACAACAGGTTTGAGGAAATCGAGAACATCTCAGTCACCACCTACAACGCGGCCGAAGGCCAATCACCCGCCGACATTTTGCCGAAAGTGTTCCGCATGGAACCGAACGTCGTCGTGATCCGCGACCTGGTCAATGCCGAAACGGTCAACATGCTGTGCAAACAGGTCAAGGAGAACCTGCTTTTCATCAGCACCCAGCGAGCGAAAGACGGCGCGGAAGCATTGCTGCGCGTGATGGCGTTGGGAGTACCGCCCGGGAACTTCGCCAAGCTGCCTTCGGCCGTGATCGGCCAACGCCTGGTGCGAAAGCTGTGCGAAAAATGCAAGGAGGCCTATGCCCCCACGGCGCAGGTCCTTCAGCAGTTGGGCATCCCGGAAGGGCGCGTCCAGGCGTTCTACCGGCCGCCCCAGCAGCCGGAAGAGATGTGCGAGCACTGCAGCGGCATCGGCTACGTGGGCCGAACCGCCGTCTTCGAGTTGCTCACCGTCGGCGACAACGTCCGCAACGTCCTGGCAACAAGCCCGAAGCTCGACCCGTTGCGCCGGGCCGCCCGAAAAGACGGCATGAGAAGCCTACAAGAAGAGGGCGTCCTCCTGGTCGCCAAAGGGGTTACGTCGCTGCCGGAGTTGATGAGAGTTCTAAAACAATGATGAATGATGCATAATAAAGTGAATGATGCAGGGCTGTGAACTCAGGTTATCCATCATTCATCCATCCTTCCCCCGAGGGTTCTTGCCGTGTGGTTGACAATACTGTTCCTGCTGATCTTCACGGGCTGTCTGGCGGCGCTGTACACCGAAGGCATGTGGGGTAACGCGATCCGGCTGATTAACGTCGTCACCGCCGCGCTGTTGGCCACCAACTACTGGGAACCGGCCGCAAGGTGGCTCGAAGGATTCAGCGAGTTCCTTGCCACCTGCACCTACTTCTGTGACTTCCTTGCATTGTGGGGGCTGTTTGTGGTGTTCATGGTCGTTTTCCGACTGATTACCGACACGCTTTCCCGCGTGAAGGTCCGGTTCCTGAAGATCGCCGACCGGATCGGGAGCGTGGTGTTCGCCGTCTGGATCGGCTGGGTGATGGTCTGCTTCACCGCGATGTCGCTGCACATGGCCCCGATGGGACGCAACTTCTTCTTCGGCGGCTTCGTTCCGGAGCAACGGGCGGAGCGTTTCCTGTGCCCCGAGATGAAGTGGTTAGGGTTCATGCAGAAGCAGTCGCGCGGCGCACTGTGCCGCACGGCGAAGAAGGAAGACATCCAACGGGAACCGGCCTGGGAAAACGACAAGACGCGAACCTTCGACCCCCGAGGCGAGTTCATGCCGAAGTACGCCACCCGACGCGCGAAACTCGAAGGCTACAACGACGAACACAACGCGCTCCGCGTGCGCCCGGAACACCTGCCGGAGCACGTGCCGAAGTAACGCGGAAGGCGAAACGGGATGATGAGTGCTGAATC
>JAUWWA010000211.1 GCA_030617125.1 Pirellulales bacterium
CCCACTCTGCAAAGCCCATCGCTTGCATCGGCCAGGACTGCTCGCGCCATACGGCCATGAGCAGTTCGCGGATCACATAGCGCGGCTGGCCGGCAAGCGAGGCGGTTTCGATCCGTACCGTGCCGAGACTTTCGACGCTTACGTATCGCTCCCGGAGATCCTCGACCAGTGAATCGATGACCCCCTGCACCTCGCCGGCCAGCGCGCCGAGCCGAAGCAGAGCGTCGACCACGCCGGCGTTGAAGTGCCGGGCTAGTTGAGGCAGCAGTTCGTGGCGAATCCGATTCCGCGTGTAGGCCACGTCGGCATTGCTCGCATCGAAGCGGTACCTCTGGCCGAGATCGTCGAGATAGGCCAACACGTCGTCCCGGCGAATGCCCAGCATGGGCCGGATCAGCGTGGTGGCCGGGCCGAGTGCTCGGACGCGCGGCATCCCCGCCAGCCCGCCGATCCCCGTGCCGCGAACGATCCGATGCAAGATCGTCTCGGCCTGGTCGTCGGCGGTGTGGGCGGTGACGACGTATCGGGCGCCCAGCCGGGCAGCGGTGTGTTGGAGGAAATCATATCGGGCCACTCGGGCGGCCGCTTCCAGCCCGTCGCCGGCTTCGGACGCCTTCGCAGCGACCGTGGCGCGTCCCACCTCGCACGGCACGCCCAATTGCCCGCACAATTCGACGACGAATACCTCGTCGGCGGCCGACTGTTCGCCGCGCAACTGATGGTTGAGATGGGCGGCACAAAGCCGTCCCTCGCCGGCGCGCTTCAGGGCCGACATCGCTCGCAACAACGCGACGCTATCAGCCCCGCCGGAGATAGCCAGCAGAACGGTCACGTCCCGCCATGCCTCGGGCGGCCAGTCGGCGGCCAGACAGGTTTCGACGGGATGCAGGGCGTACATCAGGTCATCATGTAGTGAAAGATAGCCCCGGGGAAGGCACACCCAGGGTAACGGTCAAAACAAATGTGGCTGGGTGCGTTCGGGTGCTCGCATCTTTCAGGTTATGTCGGTTCAACGCCGAAAAGCTATCCCTCTGATGGGCTATTTGCGTAGTCCTGCCTGGGACGAAGCAGTGCGATCGGTGGCGTGTCGGCCAACAAAGGCTGTCCAGTTCCCCGAGTTTTCCACAATAGCCGCTCGAACTCTCGACGGCTGGTGGATTTTCCCCAGTCGCCAGGTGATCCCCAGTTGCAGTTTGGAGCGAGTCTGGTAAGATTAAATTCTTCGATCTTCGCATCGGTGTGAACCGGTGCCGTCCGAGGCACTCTGCCAAGTCGACCGCCGAGAGGAAACCGGTCGTGAATGCGGTACAACAAGTCATTGCCGTCACTGCTTCAGCCGTGTTGGCCGCGTTGTTGACGTTCCTGCTGGTGCGGCTCTTGGACCGTTTGCGTCGCAGGGACGCCGAGTCGGAAGCCCGCGAAGTCGTTCGCCAGGCCGAACAGGAGGTCGAAAACCGTCGTCGCGAGGCCGAACTGGAAATCAAGGAGCTTGCCATCCAGCAGCAGGCCCAAAGCGAGAAGGAGTTGCGAAAACTCCGCGGTGAACTCCACGAGCGCGAACGGTTGCTGGACAAGCGCCAGGACTCGCTGGAAGAACAGGCCGAGCAACTCCGAAAACAGGAAAAGGCGGTCGAGAGTACCCGGCGGAAACTCGCCGAACACATCCAGGACACCAACCGCCGCAAGGAAGAACTCTCCAAACTGCTCGATCTTCAGCGCCAAACGCTGCATGAACTCAGCGGGCTGAGCCGCGAGGAGGCCACCAACCGGCTGTTGGAGCTCATCGACAGCCAGCTCCGGCAGGAAACCGGCGCCATCATTCTCAAGCACGAGAAGCAGGTCAACGAAACCTGTGAACAGAAGGCTCGTGAGGTTCTATTGACCGCCTTGCAGCGCTACGCTGCCGCCCACACCGCCGAAACCACCACTAGCACCGTGGGCATTTCCAACGACGAGATGAAGGGTCGGATCATCGGACGCGAGGGGCGAAACATCCGCGCATTCGAGAAGATCACCGGCGTCGACGTCATCATCGACGACACGCCGGGCGTGGTCGTCGTTAGTGCGTTCGACACGATTCGGCGCGAGATCGCCCGCATTGCGCTGGAGAAGCTCATCGCCGACGGGAGAATCCACCCCATTCGCATCGAGGAAATTGTTGCAAACACCCAACGCGAATTGGAACGTCACATTCAGAAAGTCGGCGAAGAGGCCTGCCAAGAGTCCGACATCCACGGCCTGCACCAGCGGCTGGTTGACCTGATGGGACGCCTCCATTTCCGCACCAGCTACAGCCAAAACGTCTTGCGGCACAGTATCGAAGTGGCCTACATCGCCGGCCTGCTGGCCGAGGAGATCGGACTTGACGGGGCGCTGGCGCGACGCTGTGGTCTGCTGCATGATATTGGCAAAGCCGCCGACCATGAGGCCGAGGGCGGACACCCTAAGATCGGCGCCGAGTTGCTTCGCCGCTACGGCGAACGCCCCGAGGTCGTCCAAGCAGCCGCCGACCATCACGAGGACCTGAAGGTTGAGAACCCGTACACCGTGCTCGTCAGCGCCGCGGACGCGTGTAGCGCGGCACGGCCGGGCGCCCGCCGTGAAACCCTCGAACGCTACATTAAACGCATGGAGGAACTCGAATCGATCGCCAACAAGCTCGCCGGTGTCGACCAGGCCTTTGCCGTTCAGGCCGGACGCGAGCTGCGCGTGATGGTCAATGCCAAGGACACCAGCGACGAGAGCGCCGCGAGAATCTGCCACGACATCGTCAAGGCGTTCGAGCAACAGCTTTCCTACCCGGGCGAGATCAAGGTCACCGTTCTGCGAGAGACCCGATACGTAGAGATGGCACGGTAGGAGAAGTCGCCGGTTGTCCGTCGTCAGTTGTCCGTTATCGGTTGACGAGCCCAAACGGCATCGCGCCGGATGTCTGTTCACGGACGACTGATCGCTCAGCACTGACAACTGCCTACAAAGAAAGACGCTTGTGCGGCTACTACTGATCGGAGACATCGTTGGGAAGCCCGCGCGGCAAATCGTCACTCGGGCCGTGCGCCCGCTACGTGCCGAGCAGCAGATCGACCTAGTCGTGGCCAACGCCGAAAACGCTGCCGGCGGTTCCGGCTTGACCGCGGACATCTACCACGAACTGATTGCCGCCGGGATCGACGGCATTACGATGGGCGACCACGTCTATCGGCGCCGGGAGATATTCGGCGTGTTGGCCAGGGAGCGGAAAATCGTCCGGCCGGCCAATTATCCTAACGAGGCACCGGGGCGCGATTTCATGGTGCTGCGCGGCCGCGGCGGGGCGGACGTCGCGGTGTTCATCTGCCTGGGCCGTGTTTTCATGTCGCCGGTTGATTGCCCGTTCAAGGCGGCCGACCGCGTGCTGGCGACGCTGCCTTCCGAGATTCGCGTGATCCTAATGGATTATCATGCCGAGGCCACCAGCGATGAGCAGTTGATGGGCCGATACCTCGACGGCCGCGTCAGCGCGGTACTGGGCACGCACACCCATGTTGCCACGGCGGACGAGCAGATTCTGCCCGGCGGAACCGCCTTCCAGTGCGACGTCGGCATGACCGGCCCACACGAAAGCATTCTCGGGCGGCGGATCGATCGGGTGATGGAAACCGCGCGAACGTTTCGGCCCACCCATTTCGAGGTCGCCGGCAAGGACGTCCGCCTGTGTGGCACGGTCGTCGACGTCGACGAGCAGACCGGCCGCGCGACCGGCATCCGACGCCTTTGCATCGACAAAGCTGCGGCCGATCGCCTGGCGGAGACGCGCTAGTGTTGCACGTGTCCGGCGAAGCTCGGCGTTGATTTCTCAACAAAGCCCGTA
The DNA here is from genome assembly GCA_030617125.1 of Pirellulales bacterium. Classification (GTDB taxonomy): domain Bacteria; phylum Planctomycetota; class Planctomycetia; order Pirellulales; family Thermoguttaceae; genus JAUWWA01. The sequence goes on from JAUWWA010000211.1 coordinate 3,851, forward strand.
TCGCTTTTGATAATGAACAGCACCGGCAGTTCCTCTTGTACGGCAATGTCATACCCGGCGTCGGGCCCCAACACCATCAGTGCAGTCGCCAGGGCGTCGGCCCGGGTGCACGAGGCGGCAAGCACAGTGACGGAGGCCAACGTGTGCGAGACGGGCCGGCCCGACCTCGGGTCGATGATGTGGCAGTAGCGGACGGAGTTCTCCTCGAAATAATTGTGGTAGTCGCCGGAGGTCGCCATGGCGAGATCCTCGAGGGCGACGACCGTCTGAATCGCTCTCGTCTCGCCGAGGGGCGACTCCACGGCGATTCGCCACAGTTTGCCGCGATGATTGTGCCCCTTTGCCCTGAGTTCGCCTCCGACTTCGATGAGGTAGTTCTCAACACGGCGTCGTTCGATGAGTTCGGCGATGCGGTCGACGGCAAATCCTTTGGCGATGCCCGACAGATCGATGTAGAGGTCCTTTCGCCTTTTCTTTATCGCCGGCGGCGAGCGTCGCACTTCGAGGTGCTTCAGCCCGATACGGCCGCGGCAACGGTGGATTGCTTCGTCGGAGGGGACGGCGGCGGCGTTCTTCTCGGGCCCAAAGTTCCACAGGTTGACCAACGATCCGACGGTGATATCAAATGCGCCGCCCGTGAGTTGCCCGATTTGGACGGCCTCATCGATCACCGCGGCGGTTTCTCGGGAGACGGCGAACCACTCGTCGCTGTTGAATTGATTCAGCCGGGAGAGTTCCGAGTCGGGCCGATAGGTCGACATCAGGGCGTCGATATGGCTGAGCGCCGCGTCGATCTCCTCTTTGAGGGTTTGCCGGTCGACGCCGCGCGGCGTCTTCGCCCCCGTGACCGAGTAGCGAGTTCCCAATGTCTCGCCGGCGATGACGAGCGGGTGTGGCGCACCACAAAAAAGAC
>JAUWWA010000243.1 GCA_030617125.1 Pirellulales bacterium
CGCATGATCTGCTTCTTCAGCGTCTTTGGCTCCTCGAACAACTCCAGTGTATTGCCGTAGCTTTTCGACATCTTTTCGCCGTCGGTGCCGGGCACCCGGGCCGAGGTGTCGATCACCTTGGCCTGGGGTATCACGAACGTCTCGCCGAAGTGGTGGTTGAAGCCGGCCGCCAGGTCGCGGCAGACCTCGATGTGCTGGACCTGGTCCTCGCCGACCGGGACCGTGTCGGAGTCGTAGGCGAGGATGTCGGCCGCCTGTAATACGGGATAGGTGAACAGCCCGGCGTCGGCCGACAGCCCCCGGGCCTTTTTGTCCTTGTAGGCGTGACACCGCTCCAACAAACCCATCGGCGCGCCGGTCAGAAGCAGCCAGCACAGTTCGCTCACCTCGGGCACGTCCGACTGCACAAACAGCGTGGCTCGATCCGGGTCGAGGCCCAGCGCCAGCAGATCGATCGCCGCGTCGAGCGTAAGTTGACAAAGCTCCTCGGCATCGCGCACCGTGGTCAAGGCGTGCAGGTTCGCGATGAAGTAGAAAGCGTCCTCCGCCTCGTCCTGCAACTCGATATACTGCCGGATCGCGCCGAAATAGTTCCCCCAGTGGAGCCTTCCCGTGGGTTGAATGCCGGATAGAACACGCATGACAGGTAGTGGGTAGTGGGTAGTGGATAGTGGGTAGTGGATGGAGCTTGATGGTCAGCGGGCATTCATCATTCTGCATTCATCATTCGTCATTCATCACTTGTGCATTCATCATTCCCGATCGATCGTTCCCACCACGTCGGCGACGCACGTGGCGCCGAGTTCGGCCAGGGCGTCGGGCAGGGCGTCGAGTATCTCGACGGACACCGACGGGTTGTAGAAGTTCGCCGTGCCGATCTGCACCGCCGTGGCGCCGGCGACGAAGAACTCCATCACGTCGTCGATCGTGGCAATGCCGCCGATTCCCATCAGCGGCGCGTCGACCGCGCCGGCGACCTGGTAAACGATCCGCAGCGCGATCGGCTTGATGGCCGGGCCGCTGAGTCCGCCGAGCACGTTGCCGAGGATGGGCCGCCGGCGTCGCCAGTCGACGGCTAGCCCCAAACACGTGTTGATCAGCGAGATGGCGTCGGCGCCGCCCGCCGCGGCCGCCTTGGCGATGGTCACAACATCGGTGACGTTGGGAGTCAACTTGGCCAGCACGGGCAACGAGCACGCGGCTCGCACTCCGGCAACCACTCGTTCGCACATGGCCGGATCGGTGCCGAAATCGACACCGCCGCTGACGTTTGGGCAGGAGATGTTCAACTCCACCGCGTCGACGCCGGGCGTGTCGTCGAGCCGGGCGGCCAGCCGCACGAACTCGTCCTGCGTACGGCCGGCAATGCTGACGATCGTCGCTGGGCCCAGTGAGGCCAGATACGGCACCTTCTCGGCAATGAATGCCTCAATCCCGTCGTTGTCCAGCCCGATGGAGTTGAGCATGCCGCCGGTGGTTTCGATCGTCCTCGGCGGCGGGTTCCCCTCGCGGGGTTCCTTGGTAATCGTCTTGGGAAGGATTGCGCCCAACCGGGCCAGATCGACCAGGCCGGCCGCCTCTCGGGCGTAGCCGAACGTGCCCGAGGCGACCGCGATCGGATTGCTCAGCCGCAGCCGACCAAGCTGTACGTCGAGTCGGACGGAGTTCTTGGTTTTGGCGGGAGTCACGTCGGTTCGGTGGTCTGGCGGGGGCGAAACCGTGGGAATGCCGGACACGGGACAGCTTTCCAAAAGGCCCAGTGTAACGGCCGAACCCGGCAGGTGTCAATTTCCTCCGACCCACATGTGGTCGCTGGTAGCGGCTGCATTCATGCGGCCGTTGGAAGGCTCGGCCCTTTTGGATCCGATGAATCGGGTCACTACAAGCCTCAATCGCACGCAGTGCGCCGCGGGCGCGTACCTTCCGCGCGTCGCGTCAGATCAGCCCACCGTGCGTGCGGTAGGGCGTCATGTGGTCGGGCTGGTCGAGCATCCAAATCCGCTCCCACTCATCCAGGATAAGACGCAGGTTCTCGGACGTGAACATCAATTGTTGTGTTCGGCGGACCGGATCGGCCGAATAGGCCGGGATCACACACCCTGCCGTGGTGCTCACCAGCAGGCCAAACGCCAATGCCAAAAGCAGTCTGCGCATACGACGACTCCTCCATGAAACGACGAAATGTGTTGTTTTGTGCGGGAGTTCCCGTCGGTGGCGGTGCGTGCTCGCCGAGGACGGAGAAGATCAGCTCGAAAGGCTCGGCCCCAAGGACGTGCGGTGGATGGGGCCTCGGACTGCCTAAGTTGTTGGCGGAATTAGTGTTGCGTCACGGGCTGCCGGGGAGCGCTTCGAGCGGCGTCCCGGGCTCGGGCAATCTTGGCGGCTTCCTGGCGCTCGAGTTCGCGGACGCTCGCTTCCATTTCCTTGCCGGGTTTGAAGGTGACGACGAACTTTTCCGGCACGAAGACCTTATCACCCGTGCGGGGGTTCCGCGCCTTGCGCGCCGCCCGTTGTTTCACTTCAAAAACCCCAAAGTTGCGAAGCTCGATCCGGCGTTCCTTCACCAGCGCCTCGATGATGGCGTCGAACGTCTTCTGGACGATGTCTTTCGTCTGCAGTTGCGTTAGCCCGATTTCCTCGGAAATGGTCCGAACGATCTCTTTCTTGGTCACGACTCGATTCTCCTATGAGAAGAGGTCGTCGCAGGCTCAGAATGGCGTCCTTCAGGGCAGCCCATTTACGCTCCAAGTGTAGGCCCCATAACGACTAGAGTCAAGATCAATCAGTTACCGGACTCGCTGAAACCGAAGGATTCGTTCGGTCCGTTCTCATTATTCGGTCGGTTCGCGGTGACCGGCCGAATCGTCGTAAGTGCTTATTGTCAAAGAGCTTAGCCGCTTTGGGCAGAGGCTTGCTTCAGTGGCTCGGCGTAAGTCGTTTGGCGGCAAGGACTAACGAAGAATATCTCAACGTCCGACACCGGCCAGTTTCCACCGATCAAAAGCGCAGCAACACCGGCAATAGCCCAGGGCTGGAACCTTGTATCGGCCCTACAACCGGAAAACTCCAGCCAGGTTGTGTAATCGGCAGATTCTAGACCCGCATCACACTCGACTGTGCCTCGACCTCGCGGGCCGGGACGACCGGGCCATGGTCGGCGCCGTGGCAGCGTTGGGCCATCTGAGCCCAACTTTGCGGGCTGCGAAGGTTCGACGTCCAAAACGGCCACGTCCGACACTGGCGCGGACGAACGTCGTAGACCTGGCACGTCCGCCGCTCGGCGTCGAAGAAAACACAGTCGCCGCTGGGAAATTCGACCAGGCTGCGCCGAATGCCGACTCGGCGGACGTAGCGCCGCTCGAACGTCTTAACATCGACCTGGATCGCCGCTGCGATCGCCGCGATCTCGCCCTTGTTGACCCAAACGTATCCCGGCGCCCCCGTACAGCAACCACCGCAACCGGTGCACTTGAACTTCAGGCCGCCGTGATACCAAGGTTTGTCGCTCATGGGAATCGGCAATCGTGGCGCAGGCTTCCAGCCTGGGAATAGGAAACACAGGCAAGATACCTGTAGATAAGAAACACAGACAAGACGCCTGTAGATGAGAAACACAGGCAAGATGCCTGTGCTACGTCACCTATCCTCCGATCTGGTGCATCGATCGGCCGCATCGCACGAACTCGCCGCTATCGGTGCCTCGGGCGTTCTTCTTCGCGCCGACGGCCGCTCGAATCAGCCCGGCCAACTGCTCGTCGCTACCGCCGCCGCGCATCAGCGACAGAACGTCGTACGATTCCCTTGAGAACAAGCAGTTGCGGATTTTCCCGTCGGAGGTCAATCGCAACCGGTCGCACTCCGCACAGAACGGCTGGGTGATCGAAGGAATCATCCCCACACACCCGCCGCCGTCGACAAAACGATACTGCGTGGCCGGGGCGTGGGAACCGTTGCGCGAAATGGGCGCCAACGGGCCGATCCCGCGGCCGAGTATCTCCAGGATTTCCTCGCCCGGCAGCACCTGGCCGCGGTGCCATTGCCGGTCGCCGTCGAGCGGCATGAACTCGATGAAGCGGAGTTCCAGTCGATTTTTCCGGGCGAACCGCCCCAGCGGCACCACGTCGTCTTCGCTGACGCCACGGACGGCCAAGGCGTTGAGCTTGATCCGCTCGAACTCCGCTCGACGCGCCGCGGCAATCCCTTCCAACACGCCGGCCAGCTCGTCGCGCCGGGTAAGTTGAATGAACTTCTCGCGGTCCAGCGTGTCGAGACTAATGTTCAGCCGCGTGAGTCCGGCGGCCTTCAAGACATCGGCATACCGATCCAGCAGGATGCCGTTGGTGGTCATGGCCAC
>JAUWWA010000162.1 GCA_030617125.1 Pirellulales bacterium
CGCCGCACATCGCTTGGGCGACCAAGGCCGCCCGGATGCGGCTATTAGAGACGGCCACTGAGAACCTGAAGGCCTTTTTCGATGGTCGGCCGCAGAACGTGGTGGGCATTTGCGCGACCATCACCGAGTTGCCCTCGGCTGACTCCGACGAGTAGCCGTACTTCGGAAAGTGTGCGGCCCGGCGCCCGACGATTTCGCGAGCCGTTCCTGCGGAGAATCTAGGAACTCTGCGTATTCTGGGGAGAGTTTGTGGGCCTGCCGGGGAGACAGGAGCCACCGACTGCTGCGGAAATTTTCCCGAATTGGCACGGGATTGCAGAATTCTTGCTCGGGGCCCCTTGTCCAGTTCGCCCCTTTGTGCTTATACTTATTGGTTTGTTGTCTGACAGGAAAGAATCGGCGGCGAATTATGAAAGTCCGTGCCAGCGTGAAACGGATTTGCGAGAACTGTAAGGTCGTCCGCCGCCGAGGCGTGGTGTACGTGGTGTGCACGAATCCGCGCCACAAGCAGCGTCAAGGTTGACGGAGTTATGGGGAGAGTGGAAGGATGCCGCGTTTGCTTGGTGTTGACATTCCGAACAATCGCCCAGCCGTCGTGGCGCTGACCTACCTCTACGGGGTCGGGTCGAAGACGGCCCGAGTTCTGTGCCACGATGCCGGGATCGACCCGCAAGTTCGGGGGCGCGATCTTCGCGAGGACGAATTGGCTCGGCTGGCGGCCATCCTCGACAAGGACTATGTCGTGGAAGGGCAGTTGCGGCGACAACGGAACCAGAATATCATCCGGCTACGCGACATCGGCTGTTACCGGGGGTTGCGGCATCGCCGCGGCTTGCCCGTTCGCGGCCAGCGCACCCGGACCAACGCGCGGACGCGAAAAGGCCCCAAGAAGACCGTTGCCGGGAAGAAGGGCGTGAAGGATCTGCATTAGCGGGTTTTGCCGGGAAGAAGGGTGTCAAAGATCTGCGTTAACGGGTATAGACGGGAGACATCTAGCGGTGGCAAAGACAAAACGGCGCAGAACTCGTCGCAACGTGACGGCGGGGGTCGCTCACATCAAAGCGACATTTAACAACACGATGATCACCATCACCGACACCAAGGGTGAAACGATCTGCTGGTCGAGTGCCGGCACGAGCGGGTTCAAGGGGAGCCGCAAGAGCACGCCGTTCGCCGGCCAGTTGGCCGCGCAGCAGGTGGCCGAAAAGGCGGCCAAGTGCGGGATGAAGGAAATCGACGTGAAAGTCAAGGGGCCGGGCAGCGGCCGGGAAAGTGCAATCACGGCGCTGCAAGCCGCCGGACTAAAAATCAAATCGATCGAGGACGTCACCCCGCTGCCGCACAACGGGTGCCGGCCGAAGAAACGCCGCCGCGTTTGATCGGGAGTGGAAAGAAAACATGGCTCGTGAGAACGGACCGGTGTGCCGATTGTGTCGCCGCGAGGGCGGTAAGCTGTTCCTGAAGGGCGCCCGGTGCGACACGCCCAAGTGTGCGTTTGAACGTCGGGAGACGCCGCCGGGAATGAGCAACTTCCGGCCCGGCAAACAGACCGACTACGCCCGGCACTTGCGCGAAAAACAGAAGGTGAAACGCTACTACGGCGTGCTGGAACGCCAGTTCCGTAAGTATTTTTCAATGGCCGAGCGGGCCAAGGGCAACACCGGCGAGGTGCTGATGAGCCTCTTGGAACGTCGGCTGGACAACATCGTCTGCCGGCTCGGGTTCGGCCAATCCCGCGCTCAGGCACGGCTGATCGTCAGCCACGGACACGTGAGGGTCAACGGGCGGCGGGTTGATGTACCCAGCTACCTGACCAGGCCAGGCGACGTGATCGAAGTGATAGATCGGCCGAAAAGCGTCCAGTTGGTCAAGACCAACCTGGAGGACACCCGGCACGAGGTCCCCGATTTTCTGAGCTTCGTTGACGGGCCGCAACCGGCCGGGCACGTGCTGCGGCTCCCGGAGGCCGTCGACGTTTCGATCCCCGTTCAGACCCAACTGATCGTGGAGCTTTGTTCCAAGTAGTTGCGCAGGCGCCCGGCGAGCTACCCCATTTTGCACGTGATCGGATTGGAGGCATTCTAATGCGTATTCGATGGCGCGGGTTCGAGTTGCCCAGCCAGGTTATCCCGGAAAGGTCCACCCTGTCGCCCACGTACGGGAAGTTCGTCGCCGAGCCATTCGAACGCGGCTTCGGCGTGACGATCGGAAACAGTCTCCGCCGCGTGTTGCTTTCCAGCCTGGAAGGCAGCGCGGTGACGCAGATCAAGCTGCACAGCGCCCAGCACGAATTCAGCACATTACCCGGCGTCGTCGAGGACGTTACCGACATCGTGCTTAACATTAAGTCGCTGGTGGTGAAGAACTATAGCGAGCAGACGCGGGTGGTAGCAATCCGAAAGAGCACGGCCGGCCCGTTAACCGGCGCCGACGTCGGAACAGACGACCAGGTCGAAGTCATCAACAAGGATCACGTCATCGCCACGTTGACCGAGGACGTGTCTTTCGAACTGGAGATGGTTGTCGAGAACGGTCGCGGCTACGTGCCGGCCACCGAACACACCCCCCAGGCCCAGGAAATCGGTATTATCCCCGTCGACGCCGCGTATAGTCCCGTCGTGCGTGTGCGCTACGACGTCGTCGAAACCCGCGTCGGCCAGAAGACCAACTTCGACAAGCTGGTCATGGAAGTCTGGACGAACGGCTCGGTCACCCCTGAGATGGCCATGGTCGAAGCGGCCAAAATCCTCCGCAAGCACCTCAACCCCTTCATCCAGTACTCGGAACTGGGGCCCTTCGTGCACAGCGAAGCACGACCGGTGGGAGGAAACGTAATCGACCAGGCAACCGAGGCCAAGCTCGCCTTGTCGCTGAACGAGTTAGAGCTGTCGGTCCGGGCGAGCAACTGCCTGGAATCGGAAGACATTATCACCGTGCGAGATCTGGTCTCGCTGAACGAGGACCAGTTGCTCGAAGTGCGGAATTTCGGCGAAACGACATTGATCGAGGTGCGCGAGAAGCTGGCCGACATAGGGCTTCGCCTGGGAATGCGAGTGCCGCCGGTCCCCAGCCCGCTCTAGTCGCCTCGTGGCCGATTTGTGCCCGAACCATACATTACTACCATGCGACACAGACGACGAGGCCGTAAACTCGGCCGAAACCCGAACCATCAACGCGCCTTGCTGCGAAGCCTCGCCAGCGCCTTGATCCTTACCGAACGCGACGCCGAATTCGACGCCAACGCGCCGAAGGTCAAGGGGCGTATCGTGACCACGTTGCAGAAAGCAAAGGAGGTCCGGCCGTTGGTGGAGCGGTGCATCACGATTGCCCGACGCGCCTTGCGCCATCAGGAAGCCGCCGATCAACTCGAACCGAACGTCGAGCGCAGTAGCGACAAGTGGCGAGATTGGCGCAACAGCGACCAGTGGCACGAATGGAACCGGACCATCGCGCCGGTCGTCGTCGCCCGCCGCCGCGCGGTGCGACTGCTCGGCGACAAACAGGCCGTGCGGATTCTTTTCGACGAGATTGCACCGCGTTTCGAGGATCGCCCCGGAGGCTATACCCGCGTGCTCCGCTTGGCGAAACCTCGCTTAGGCGATGCCGGCGCCCAGGCGATCCTGGAACTGGTCGGCGCCCACGACCGTGTGCGCCGCGCCGCGCCGAAGCCGGCCTTCGAAGACGAGATCGAGGAAAGCGACGTGCAGGACGTCGCGCCGGAAGACGACGAGGACGTATGACGATAGCCCGGCAGCGGAACTCTCGCGCCGCCGCCGCCCGGCGGCTCGGCTTCGACTTCACCGGGCACATGCGCCGGCTGTGCGACGACATCGTCGCGCGGGTCGACTCCTTGCGGCACATCAACATGGCCCGGGTGGCCGTCGGCTACTCTCAAACCCGCAAAGCCTCCGAGTACGGCATGTACGCCTCGCTCACGCCGATGCGGTTTGCCGGCGGCCGGATGCACACCGTTCGGCGCGGGCAGCAGTGGGGCTTGCAGCGGCTCCACGGCGCCGACGGCCGCGAGATACTCTACGTCCTCAACTTCTACCTGCCACGGTTCCTGGATCTGAAGTTCCGGGAAAAGCTCGACACGGTCGTCCATGAGTTGTGGCACATCAGTCCAAAGTTCGACGGCGACACGCGTTGCTTCGTGGGCCGGTGCCACGCCCACGGTTCCTCACAGGTCGACTACGACGCCCAAGTAGCTGTGCTGGTCGAACGCTACCTGGGTTGCGATCCGGGGGGCTTGACCTACGAGTTCTTGCGTTACAGCTTCCGCGAACTGCTGGCCCGCCACGGCCGTGTCTTCGGCCGGAAGTTTCCCGCGCCGAAGCTGCTAAAGGTCGGATGATCGGCAAGCGGCATTGACACGCGTCTCCGGGGTGGCTACGCTGCCGGCCTCAAATCTGGCGCCTCTTCCCTGTATTCACTTTTCGCGCAGCCATGCCGTCGTTCTCGGGCCCAATTCTTCTTCTGCTGCCGGCTCTCTCCCTGCTGGTGGGCTGCATAGCCCCCGAAAAGACCAAGGGCAAGTCGCCGCTCGTGCCGGCCCAGATGTCCGCCGATAGCTGCGTGTTGGAGATATTCTTCGTCCGGTTCCCGTTCGACGATCCGGAAGTCAATTTTGCACTCTGGCAAGAAGTCGACGAGCAGCATTTTCCCGTGGAACTCCGGCAGCGGCTCGTCCGCAACGGATTTCGCGTCGGGTTGGTCGACGGGCAGATACCCGTCACGCTGTCGAGACTGCTGGAATTGGGCGATAAACCGCCTCCGACCGGCGGCCGCCAAACGGTCGGCGCGGCCGAACTGGAGGACCAGCCGCGCGTGCTGCGTCGGCGCCTGCACCTGCGCGCCGGCCGGCGGAGCGAGATCGTCGCCTCGGGCATCCACGAGCAGTTGCCCGTGCTCATCCGCCAGTCGGGTCAGCTCACCGGGGAGACCTACCGCCAGGCTCAGGCCCTGCTGGCGACGAGAGCCTTTCTCGAAGGCGACGGCCGCGTCCGGCTGGAACTGATACCGGAACTGCACCACGACGCGCCCCGGCAACACTGGGTCGGCAGCCAGGGGATGATGCGGCTCCAGACGAGGCGTCCCCGCCGCGCGTTCGCCGACATGGGCATCTCGGCCACGCTCTCGCCCGGCTCGATGCTCGTCCTTGGCAGTCTACCCAATCGGCCCGGCAGTCTCGGCCACCACTTCTTCACCGAAGACCAAGGCCAATTGGAGCAGAAGCTCCTGGTGATCCGGCTCGCCCAGACACAACACGACGAGTTGTTCTCCCCGCCGGAAGTGCTGCCGCTGGATGAAGATCTGCAATAGATCGGATCACTGCGAAACTAACGAGTTTTCAGTCGCCGGAGAAGAGCTACGAAGCGATCTTTCTTGTCGATACGGGCGCAACCGACTC
>JAUWWA010000332.1 GCA_030617125.1 Pirellulales bacterium
AAGCTGCTCGTCGCGCTGTTGGGCATCGACGCCGCCGCAAAGACCGAGGTATCGGGCGAACTGACCAAGGTCACCGACACGAAAGCGCTGTTCGCATTGGCCGGCCGCGTCGAAGGCGCCATCGGCGGCGTCTCCACGCGGATCGAGCTAAAGGCCAAGTACCGCTTCAATCGCAAGACGAAGCGGATCGACTGGTTCGGCTTGGCCGTGAAGGAAGATCGGGACATCGGCCACGTGGCCGCCGGGCTCGACGCCGTCGCCCGGCTCCAGGTGCAAGTCGTGCCGGTGTCGCAGTCGCCGAAGCTCAGCGACGCGGCCCTGGAAGATCTCGACCTGACGCCGACCGACGAGTCGGTCCGACTGGTCTACGAATCGCAGCAGAGCGGTTGGCGGTTTACGCACGACCGTCGCTGGCACGTGACGGCCGACCATCCCAATCTGGCCGTGTTGCGCTTGCTCGATCGCGGCGAGCTGCTGGCCCAGTGCAACGTCGCGCCGCTGCCCAAGCGCAAGCCGGGCAACCAGATCACTCTGGACGAGTTCCAACGCGACGTCCAAAAGGCGTTGGGCGAGAGTTTCGGCGAGTTTGTCCGCGCCGGGCAGTTCGCCGACGCGTCGGACTATCGCGTGTTTCGCGTCGTGGTCCGCGGCGCCGTCGAGCAGTTGCCCATCGCGTGGCGCTACTACCTCGTGGCCGACAAGCACGGCCGCCAGGCGGTCTTCGCGTTCACCGTCGAGCAGGCGCTGATCGAACGTTTCGGCAAGGCCGACGAAAACCTCATCGCCGCGCTGCGGTTTGTCGAGTCGACGCCACTTGTCTCGCCGTAGCCGCTACCCGCCTTCTCCCTTCCGTTTCCATCCTTTCGGGCTACAATACGGTCTCACCCGCAGGGTGGGTGCTCGCACCTACGCGTGCTCAGAAACATCCGGACGCTGGGGGGAGATTCGCATGACGCCGCCGGTGGTTGCCGAGTTGGTCGAGACGTTCGACGAGCATCGCGACACGTATCGCTCGGGCCGATACAACGAAACGCAGCTTCGCGTACAGTTCCTCAACCCGTTCTTCGAGGCCCTCGGCTGGGACGTCGACAATCGCAAGGGCTACGCCGAAGCCTATCGCGAGGTCATCCACGAGGACGCGATCAAAGTCGGCGGCCACACGAAAGCGCCCGACTACTGTTTCCGCGTCGGCGGGGGCGTGCGGAGTTTTTTCGTCGAGGCCAAAAGGCCGTCGGTCGACATCCGCGACGCGATCAGCCCGGCGTACCAGCTTCGCCGCTACGCGTGGTCGGCCAAGTTGCCGCTGAGCATCCTGACCGACTTCGAGGAGCTGGCCGTCTACGACTGCCGCATCCGCCCGGTGAAGACCGACAAGGCGTCGACCGCCCGGGTGATGTACCACAAGTACACCGAGTACCTCGACTGCTGGGACGAGCTGTCCGGCTTGTTCTCGCCCGAGGCCATCCGCCGCGGCGCGCTGGAGAAGTTCATCGCCAGCAAGCGGATCAAGAAGGGCACGGCCGAGGTCGACAAGGCATTCCTCGACGAGATCGAATCGTGGCGCGACGTGCTCGCCCGGAACATCGCGCTGCGGAACCAGGGCATCGCGCCGCGCGATCTGAACTTCGCCGTCCAGCGGACCATCGACCGGATCGTCTTCCTGCGCATCTGCGAGGACCGGGGCATCGAGCCGTACGGTACGCTGCAATCGCTCATAAACGGCCCGAAGGTTTATGCCCGACTCGGCGAACTGTTCCACAAAGCTGACCAGCGCTACAACTCCGGCCTGTTCTACTTCACCCCAGAGCAGGGCCGCAACGACCCGGCCGACGAACTCACCCTCGGGCTGGCCATCGACGACAAGCCGCTGAAGGACATCATCCGCCACCTCTACTTCCCCGACAGCCCGTACGAGTTCTCCGTCCTGCCGGCCGAAATCCTCGGGCACGTCTACGAGCAGTTCCTCGGCAAGGTGATCCGCCTGACCCGCGGCGGCCACGCCAAGGTCGAAGAAAAACCCGAGGTCCGCAAGGCCGGCGGCGTCTACTACACCCCGGCGTATATCGTCGACTACATCGTCGAGCACACGGTGGGGCGGCTGCTGCGCAACGACGTAGGGTGCGTGCAACGCACCAAGAAACTGCGCAACGACGTGGACTGCGTGCAACGCACCAAAAACGAACCCAACGCCGCCAGTGGTGCGTTTCACGCACCCTACACCCTCAAGGACGCCGCGAAGCTGCGCATCCTCGACCCGGCGTGCGGGAGCGGGTCGTTCCTGATCGGCGCGTATCAGTATCTCCTCGACTGGCGCCGCGACGCCTACACGGCCGACGACCCGGAAAAGCACGCCCGCGGCCGAAGCCCCAAGCTCTACCAGGGCCGCTCGGGCGAGTGGCGGCTGACGACCGCCGAGAAGAAACGAATACTCCTGAGCAACATCCACGGCGTCGACATCGACCCGCAAGCCGTCGAGGTCACCAAGCTCTCGCTGTTGTTGAAAGTCCTCGAGGGCGAGTCGCAAGAGACGCTCTCGAACCAGTTGCGCCTGTTCCACGAGCGGGCGTTGCCCGACCTGTCCAGCAACATCAAGTGCGGCAACTCGCTGATCGGCCCCGACTTCTACGAAGGCAAGCAGATGAGCCTGCTCGACGAAGAAGAGGTCCTGCGCATCAACGCCTTCGACTGGAAAGCCGAGTTCCCCGAGGTCTTCAAAGGCAAAAACCCTGGGTTCGATGCGGTGATTGGGAATCCGCCGTATGTCTTCGGACGGGACTGGAAGGCTTTGAATATTAGTGAGGATGTAAAGAAATACCTCGGCAAGACTTACGAGAGTTCTCCCTACCAACTTGATATGTTTTCTGTGTTTATGGAGAAGGCGGGTGATCTTTGCAGTATCTCCGGACATGTCGGACAAATCGTGCCAAACGTATGGCTTACGAACACATATTCGAGTAGCACACGAGCCTTTGTTTTGAGCCATGCACAAGAAATGTGCATCGTATCGCCGCCTCCCAACGTTTTTCCAGGGCTTACGGTCGATACGATTGTGTACACGTACTGGAAAGGAGAAGGACCGGGGGAATCTTTCGCAGTGAAAGCCATGCGCGACGGAGCGGTGGCTCAGGTTGCGACTCACAGAATACCCGACTACTTAAGCGGTCAACGACCCATTTCAACGGCGCTCAATGCCATGAGCGCAAAACTTGTGTTCAGACTCAAGGAAAGGAATCCGGCGCTTCAGTGTTATGCAGACATCACTCGGGGTGTGCATCCGTATCGTACTGGGGGTTACGGGCAAACTGCTTTTGGTAATGGGGCTCAAACAAAGAGAGACGTGGAAGAACGGCCCTATCACAGCAAATCCGGTGGTCCCAACTACCGACCCTTTATTTACGGTCGTGATCTGCGGAGATTTACGCCACCAAAGGCTACGGATTTCGTGAAATACGGAACTTGGCTGGCTGAGCCCAGAAGGCCCAGTTTCTTCGAGGGAGAGCGTGTGTAT
>JAUWWA010000051.1 GCA_030617125.1 Pirellulales bacterium
CTTCGCAGAAGTAGTGACTTCCCCCGGCTCACACTGCTTGCCTGCCGGCAAGCAGTGGCACACGTTCAATCACGGGTACCCGGCGTTTCCGTTCCAGAAAGGTAGATCACTATGAATTCGAGAGAACGTATCCTTACAGCTCTACAGCATAGCGAGCCTGATCGTGTGCCCGTTGATCTCGGCGCTAACGAATCGACAGGTATCATGGCCGTTGCATACAACCGCCTGAAAGCACACTTGGGCATCTCCGGCAGGGCTGAGCTTTACGACCCGCTTTGTATGACCTGTAAGGTAGAACCCTCTGTTCTGGACGTTGTTGGATCAGACGCGGCAGGTTTATACATCGAATCAAGCGAATGGAAGCCATGGACCTTATCGGACGGCTCAACGGCAGAAATACCGGCCAAGTTCAATACCAAGACGCTTGATAATGGCGACATGGTCCAAGTGGATGAAAATGAAACGGTGATCAGTCGCTGTCCGAAGGGGGGGTTGTATTTCGATCCAGTCTATCATCCTCTCGAGCATGCCGAGACATTTGCTGAGATAGATGCGGGACAGCCCTATTACGATACGTTCGACTGGGCCAGTCATTTTGATGAAGGTTTCGACGCCATGCGGCTGAGAGCCCGCACACTTTACGAGGAGACGGATTACGCAATTGTCGGCAATATGTGCCTCCACGTGTTTGCAGCCGGGCAGGCCTTGGGGGAGTGCCGATAGGTGTCGTCGCCAATCCAGAACCCTTCAGGTCCCGCCAGCAACGAGCCGAAAAACCACCCGGGAGATGAGCAAAGCCCCCGCACACCTGCGGTTTTTCCTCTCAGGCGCAGGCGCGCGAGGCGTTTACCCCCTTAACCGCGCGCCGTGTGCGAGTGCCTACCCGCCTTTTATGGAGTGTCCCCCTGGTCCATCTCCGGCCGGTCTGGCAAGCGGTAGTCCCCAACGGTGCCCCCCGGCACTCTCACCCGGGTGTCAGGGCCACGACATCGGGAGTAGCGATCGGTTCACGGTCGGCGTGTGAAGAACGCGCGTTGGGGGCGGGCGTTGTGGGATTGCGAAGACGAGTCAGGTCTCGGGCGACTCTTGCCAGCGGTCGGGCAGGAGTTGCTCTAACTCGCCCGGCTTCAGGTCGGCCAAGCGCGTCAAGACGTCGTGGAGATAGCTTCCAGCCGTTCTACGACGTGATGCAGGTCCGGCGGTTTGTGCTCCACCTCGGCAAGGTCGGGACAGGAGCCGTCCGCGAGGAGACCGCCGGAAAGGCGTCATTCGTTCCTGTACACTTCTTTTGCCTTTCTTGTCCCAAGAACAAGACAACATGAACACCATGGGCCACCTGGCCTAGGACAACTTCTTGCCCTAGCTGCCCCATCATGCTAAACTAAAGGGTTTGCGAACCCCTGATCTCGCCCGGCTGTGTGCCCGATGAATCGCAGACCCCCGCAGACCGATCGCGATGCGGCCGAAAGCATCCGGATTCGCGGGGCCCGCGTGCATAACCTCCAGAACCTCGACCTGGACATCCCACGCAACCGGCTGGTGGTGGTCACCGGTCCGAGCGGGTCGGGGAAGAGTTCACTGGCGTTCGACACGCTTTACGCCGAGGGCCAGCGGCAGTACATCGAGAGCCTATCGGTCTACGCCCGGCAGTTCTTGCACCAGTTGGAGCGGCCCGACGTCGAGGTGATCGACGGCCTTCCGCCGACGATCTCGATCGACCAGCGCGCCGGCAGACACAACCCGCGAAGTACGGTCGCCACGGTCACCGAGATCTACGACTATCTTCGGCTGCTGTTCGCCCGGCTGGGCGAGGCCTTGTGTTACCGGTGCGGCGAACCGATCCGGCAGCAAACGCCCGAGCAAATCCTTGCTGCGATGTCGGCGCTTGCCGACGGCACGCGGACGATGATTCTGGCCCCCTTGGTGCGCGGGCGCAGGGGCGAGCATAAGGAAGTGCTTGCGTCGATTCGCAAGGCGGGGTTTCTGCGCGCGCGGGTCGATGGCGAAGTGATCGACATCGAGGATCCCCCCGAACTGGCTCGGCGGAAGCCGCACCACATCGAAGCGGTGATCGATCGTGTCGTGATTCGCCAACAGGTCCGCGACCGCATCGCCGAGTCGATCAGCCTCGCGCTGCGTCATGCCGACGGCTTGGTCCTGGTCACCCACGAAGAAAAGTCGCGGCGGGGAAGCATCTGGCACGACGATCTGTTCAGCACCCGATATGCGTGCCCGCACTGCAAGATCAGCTACGAAGAACTCGAACCGCGCACGTTCAGTTTCAACAGCCCGTATGGGGCGTGTCCGAAGTGCGAAGGGCTCGGCGTGCCGACGATGCTCGAAGATCAGGACGCCGGCACGACCGGCGAATCGAAGCGGCGGCGGCTCGAAACGTTCCGCGGCAAAGTGGTCTGCGGCGAGTGCGGCGGGTCGCGGCTGCGCGCAGAGGCGCGCAGCGTGCGCATCGGCGGCAAGGCAATCCACGAAGTCACCGCCATGACCGTCGCCGACGTTCGGAAGTTCTTCGACCAACTCCGGTTCGATGACGACGACGAGCGGCCGATCGCGCAGCCGATCGTCGCCGAGATCGCCGCGCGTGTGGAATTTCTCGAGAAGGTCGGCCTGGACTACCTCACGCTCGACCGGCCGGCCGAAACCCTAAGCAGCGGCGAGTTGCAGCGCGTCCGATTGGCCACCTCCTTGGGCTCCGGGCTGGTCGGCGTTTGCTACGTGCTCGACGAGCCGACCATCGGCCTGCATGCGCGCGACAATCATCGGCTGATCGACGCCTTGCGCAACTTGCAGGCCCGTGGCAATACCGTCGTGGTCGTCGAGCACGACGAGGCGATCATGCGCCGGGCGGACTGGCTGATCGACCTGGGCCCCGGCGCCGGGCGGCACGGCGGGCGGATCGTCGTCGAGGGTACGCCCGGTGATGTTAGCGACGCCGACGAGTCGCTCACCGGCGACTACCTTGCCGGCCGGAAGAAGATTCCGTTGCCCCGCCGCCGCCGCGTGGCCAAGACACGATCGATCACGATCACAGGCGTAGCGACCAATAACCTCAAGCAAGTGACGGTGCGGTTCCCGCTCTCGGCGCTGGTGTGCGTGACCGGCGTGAGCGGATCGGGGAAGAGTTCGCTTTTGAACGAGACGCTTGCTCGGGCGCTGGTCCGGCGGTTGGGCGGCATCGCCGCCAAGCCCGGTCCGTTCGTCTCGCTGCGCGGCGCCAAGGGGATCGACAAGGTGGTGCAAATCGACCAGTCGCCGATCGGGCGGACGCCGCGGAGCAATCCGGCCACGTACACCGGCACGTTCGACGAGATTCGCAAGGTGTTCGCCGGTACTCGCGACGCGCGCCGCCGGGGGTACAAGGCGGGCCGGTTCAGCTTCAACGTCAAAGGCGGCCGGTGCGAGGAGTGTCAGGGCCAGGGCCAGCAGAAGATCGAAATGAACTTCCTGCCCGACCTCTACGTCACCTGCCCCGTGTGCGAAGGCCGGCGCTTCAACCGGCAGACGCTCGCGGTGCGCTACCGCGAAGAGTCCATTGCCGACGTGCTCGACATGCGCGTCGACGACGCAGCGGTGTTCTTTGAGAACTTCCCGGTTATCGCCCGGCTGCTGGGCAGCTTGCAGGAAGTCGGCCTGGGATACCTCACCTTGGGCCAGCCTTCAACGATGCTCTCCGGGGGCGAGGCCCAACGCGTGAAGCTGGCCACCGAACTGGGCCGCGTCGAAACCGGCAAGACCTTCTACGTCCTCGACGAGCCCACTACCGGGCTGCACTTCGACGACATCAAGAAGCTCTTGGACGTACTCGGCCGGCTGGTCGATCTTGGCAATACCGTCGTCGTGATCGAGCACCACCTCGACGTGATCAAAACGGCCGACTGGATCATCGACCTGGGGCCCGAAGGCGGCGATGCCGGCGGGTACGTGGTCGCCACCGGCACCCCCGAACAAGTCGCCGCCATCGACGGCAACCACACGGGCCGGTTCCTCCGCGCGGTGCTGTAAAGCCGCGACCAGTGATTGCGGGATTCAGTCCATCATCAACAAGAAGAGAATTAGCGGCAGCAGAAAGCACTGGTCCCGTTGTCCGAAGTCTTCTCTGTTCTTGGTGACTACAAGCGGTGCGTGGCAGCGATATCTGCCGGCAAAATACTCCAGGCCACGCAAGTCCCGTGCGGCAAGCGTTTGCCGATATTTCACCTCGATGGGCAGATACGTCGAGGGAGCAGTGTGTACGACGAAATCAACCTCACGTTCGGCCGTGTCACGATAGTAGTCAATCTGCAGCATACCTCGCCATTTTTTCAGCGTGTTGAACACCAGATTCTCTGCATAAAGCCCCAGCATATCTTCATTGGCAAGCATGTCTTTTCCGATGCGAAGTACGGCGTTGCGAAGCGCCAGGTCGACCAGATAGAATCTCATGTTTCCGCGCCGAACGCGCACGGGGGAAGAACGGAACTTGGAGGCATGTGCGAGCAAGTCGGTCATTTCCAACAGCGGGAGGTATTTGTCCACCTGCTGCGCGCTCACGCCCACTTCTCGTGCCAGCGATTTCTGGTTCACTTCCCGCCCCGGCTGTTCAAGCAGCGAAATGTAGAACGCCTTGAGCTGTTCAGGCTTGCGGAACTCCGCGGCAAGGACAAGATCCTCGTAGATCACCTTCTTGATTTGATTGTCGTACAGGTATTCGATTTTCTTGTCTTGGGTAGGCAGTTGCCAAACCTCGGGGAACCCACCGTCAACGAGATATGACTCTAACGCTGCTTGGGCTTTTTCCCAAAGCAGGTCGGAACCGTGAGGAACCGATACCGTGGCCAAAGAGCAATAACCAAGGTCTCCCGATAGCATGCCCTTTATCATGTCTCCAGCTCGAAGTATCTGGGAGACTTCTCCGAGCAAGGGTCTCTCGTCCGGCTTGTCGTGAAGCTGGAATAACAGGAACTCCCGAAACGAGAATGGCAGCACATGGTAATCCTTGACCCTGCCTAGCAGGCTCTCACGGCTCTTTTTGAAAATCGGACTTGAAGCCGAACCCGAAATGACAATATGCACCGGGTACTTCAGATCGTAGTATTTCTTCAGATAGAGTTCCCAACGTTCGAACCTTTGGATTTCGTCGAGGAACAGATACGCCGGGCCGGTTTGACCCAGTTCGGCCAATTGGGTCATCAACTGATCGATCACGTCTTCGCCTCCGGCCGACGTCCGCAGGCGGGCCGGATCGTCCAACGAGTAGTAGATCAACCGCTCGGGAGGCACCTGGTCGAGGTTCAGTAGGTGTTGGACCATCTGCTGCAGCAACGTTGACTTGCCGACGCGCCGCGGCCCGGTGATCGAGAGCATCTGTGGGACCGATCGGAGATCCTTGATCAACTCTTCGAAAACGGGGCGCCGAAACGACGGGATGCTTTGCTCCCAGCCGGGGCGTGCGTTGGGATCATGCCACGGGCAGTACGGCTTGATAAGTGTTTTGATATCCATAAGTTACACCGTTTTGGGAAATTATGGTGCTGTAGTATCTTAAAATAACTATAGCATAATAGTGTTATTGTTCAACCCTCGCATTGGTGCCAGCATACGCCCCGCGAGAGAGGTAATCGGTGGTTGCGCTTCGGACACCTTGAACTCTGCGTGCTCTGGGCGTAAAGTGAAATGTCTGGAACGCTCGCGTTGAGTCGTCTATGACAGCCAGCTATCAAGCTCGGAACCCTGAACCCCGACCCGTTGCCTTATTGTGGCCATGACCACTAAGAGACCCAAGAAACCCACCGCCACCGAGCCGACCAGCGGCGCCGACATCGCTATCCAGGCCTTAGTCAACCACGGCGTTGAGGTGATTTTCGCATACCCGGGCGGGGCGAGTATCCCGTTGCACCAGGCGTTGACCCGGTTTCGGGACACCGTTCGGGTGATCCTGCCACGGCACGAGCAGGGGGGCGGGTTCGCCGCTCAGGGATACGCCCGAACCACCGGGAAGGTCGGCGTCTGCATGGCCACCAGCGGACCCGGCGCCACCACCCTGGTCACCACGCGCGCCGACGCCAAGCTGGACAGCATCCCGATGATCGCCATCACCGGCCAGGTCGGCACCCCGGTGATCGGCACCGACGCCTTCCAGGAGACGCCCACCGTCGAAGTCTGCCGGAGTGTGACCAAGCACCATTACCTGGTCACGCGCGTCGAGGACATTGCCCGGGTGGTCCGCGAGGCGTTTCACATCGCCACGACCGGGCGCAAGGGGCCGGTGCTGATCGACCTGCCGAAGGACGTCCAACTCATGCAAACGGCGCCGGACTACGACGCGGCGATGGACCTGCCCGGCTATCACGTCGACGACCGCTTCGCCACGCCGGAGGAGATCGCGGCGATTGCGGCGATGATCCGCAAGGCAAAGCGGCCGGTAATCTATGCCGGGGGCGGGGTCATCACGGCCGACGCGAGTGACGAGTTATGCGCGCTGGTCCGCAAGACGGGCATCCCGGTGGCCATGACGCTGATGTGCCAGGGTGGGTTTCCCGGCGACGATCCGCTCTCGCTCGACATGCCCGGCATGCACGGCAGCGTGTACGCCAACTACGCGATCGCCAACGCCGATTTGCTGCTGGCCTTCGGCGTGCGGTTCGACGACCGTGTGACCGGCAAAGTCTCGGAGTTCGCCGGCCGCGCGAAGATCGTCCACGTCGACATCGACCCGTCGGAGATCAACAAGATCAAGCGCGCCGAGTTGCCGATTGTCGGCGATATCAAGCACGCGCTGGCCGAGTTGAACAAGGTGGTTGCACCGCCCGAGGACCTCGACGAATGGCGCCGGAAGACGGCGTCGTGGAAGCAATCGGACCCGTTCCACTACGACGAGGATTTCGACGGCATCCTTCCACAACACGCGATCAGCGAATTATGCCGGCTCACGCGCGACCGCGATCCGATCATCACCACGGGCGTGGGCCAGCACCAGATGTGGACGGCGCAGTACTTCAAGTTCCGCCGGCCGCGCCGCCACGTGACGAGTTCCGGGTTGGGGACGATGGGCTTCGGGCTGCCGGCGGCGGTCGGCGCGAAGGCCGCTCATCCCGACCGGCTCGTCGTCGACATCGACGGCGACGGCAGCCTGCTGATGAACGTCCAGGAAATGGCCACCTGCCATTGCGAGAAACTGCCGGTGAAAGTGATGGTGCTCAACAACATGCACCTGGGCATGGTCGTGCAGTGGGAGGACCGGTTCCACGCGGCGAACCGCGCCCACACGTATCTCGGCCCGATCGACCATCCCGAAGCCACCGGCCGGGGCAACGGCATCACGCCCGAGCAGCGCTATCCCGACTTCGTGGCCATCGCCCGCGGCTTCAATTGGCAGGGCCGCCACGTTCACGAGAAAGCCGAACTGACCGACGCGATCCAGGAGATGATCGACGCGCCGGGAGCGTACCTGCTCGACGTGCAGGTGCCCTACCAGGAGCACGTGCTGCCGATGATCCCCGCAGGAATGACCGTGCGGGAACTGATCAAGGAGTAGTCCCTACTGCGGAATCTCGCGGAGGTAGATGTTCTTGAACCACAGCGTGTTGCCGTGGTCCTGCAGTTCAATCTGTCCGGTGGGATAGATCGGCTTGTCGCGCTCCCAGTAGTTCTCCATCACGACGTTGTCGACCACGAGCCGCCCGTTGAGCTTGACGGTCACCCGTGGGCCGACCATCTTGATGTGGAATGTGTTCCACTGGCCGATGGGGTTATCGGCGATTTGGGTGGGCTTGCTCGGGTTCTTCTTGTTGTTGTAGAGTCCGCCGGAGCCAACCTTGGTGTGGGCCGGGTCCCAGATTCCCACCTGTGGGCTGCCGCGCAGATAGATGCCGCTGTCGCCGTTAGACTCGATCTTCCAGTCGACGTACAGCTCGAAGTCGCCGTAGTCCTTGACGGTGCAGAGGCTGTTGCCCTTGCCATCGAAAACGATCACGCCGTCGACGACTTTCCAGTGCTTGCGCATGCGCTGGTCGGCGGCTTTTTGGGCCTTGGCCAATTCTTCGGGCGACATTTTTGCCCGGCTTTTCGGACTACCCACAAGCCCCTTCCAACCAGTAAGGTCCTGGCCGTTGAACAACGCGGTGAAACCCTTCGGCGGCGTGTTGTCGGCGGCGCGGGCGGCGGCGGTCAACGATACCACGCAGATCAGCGTGAAAGTAAGCAGCACTCTCATTTCATATACTCCTTCTCTTGCGGTGGATACGGTATGGTCGGGTCTAATTCACGGTAACTTTCACCGGCTCGACGAAATCGGCGCTCAGCGCGGCCGCCTGTTCGACGGTCATCTCGCCGTTCTGGAGCCAAACGCGGTAGTTCACCTCCAGGCACTTGCCGTCGCTGAGTTCGTAGACGAAGTACGAGCCGAACCGGCCGTAGGTGCGTTCGCTGTATCGCGACGGCTTGGGGTTCGTCGGCTTGTCGAGGTAGACGGCCGTGTAGCGCTTCGAGTCGATCACAAAGCTCATGGCGTTCCACGGCAGGTCGACCATGCGCTCGTCTTTTGGCCAGTTTCGGGTTTCGCCCGGTGCGCCTCGGCCGTCGGTGCGAAGGTAATAAGTCAGCTTCTGATCGCCGGCGGCCACTTCCTGCGAAGCGCGGAACTGAAAACCGGCGTGTTGCGGGTCGCCGTCGAGGCGCACCTTGCCCCCGGTGCTGCAAAGCCGCGAGGCGAACTCGATCAACCGTCCGCCGGGCAGGTCGTAGACGGTCATCTCGCCGCGCCGAAGCCAAACGCGATAGTTCACTTCCAGGCACTTGCCGTCGCTGAGTTCGTAGACGA
>JAUWWA010000424.1 GCA_030617125.1 Pirellulales bacterium
GGAAGACGTAGCGGTCCACTTCCCTGCGCAGCGGGGTGAAGAACAACTCCTCGCCCGACTGCGCGACCCCACCGCCGATCACCACGACCTCCGGAGCCAGCAGCGTGATCATCTGCGCGATTGCCCAGCCCAGCGCCTCGGCGGCGTGGCCGAAAATCTCCCCGGCGAGTTCGTTCCCTTCGGCGGCGGCCAGGGCGAGTTCCCGCGCACCGAGCCGCTCGATCCGTCCCTCGCAGCGCCGAAGCAGCTCGGCGGCAGACTCCTCGTCGGCTTCCTCCAGTTCGACCAGCCGACGGCGAACCAACTCCGGCTTTCGCGGCTTATCGGCGAATAACCGCGCGACCGCGGGGTGCGAGACGGGGCCGCCGAGCCGGGCCTTGGCCGCCTCGGCGATCGCCCAGCCGCTGGCCAGCGACTCGATGGTCGCCTCTGCCCGGTCCGCTTGCAGGCCCGGGCGAAGGTGCCCCAGTTCGGCGGCGATTCCGGCGGAGCCGCGATACGGCATGCCGTCGATGACAAGCGCCCCGCCTATTCCGCTTCCGACCGTGATGTAGAAAACAATCTTGTGCGATCGTCCTGCCCCGAATCGAGCCTCCGCCACGGCAGCCGTATCGGCGTCGTTGGCGATCACCGTCGGCCGATCCAACGTCTGACGGCACCAGTCGGCCAGTGGAAAATTGTCCCAGCCGTCGATCTGGTGGCTCTTGATCGCCCGTCCGGTCGCCGCATCAACCGGCCCGCCGAAACCCACGCCGACGGCGGCGACCTCGTGCCGCGCAATCAAGGATCGCCCAACCCGCTTGATCTGCTCGCGAATGCCCTTGGCGCCGCGGGCACGATCGACCTCGAGCCGCTCAAGGGCAACCAACTGCGCGGCGTTGCCGAGCCCGACGCCGAGTTGCAGTTTTGTCCCGCCAATTTCTATGCCGAGGAACATGGGACGCATTGTGGGCAGTAGGCAGGACGGACGTTACAGTTCCTTGATGCGCAGGTTGCGGAACTCGACGCGGTCGCCGTGGCCGAGAAAACCAAGGTGGCCTTTCTTGTTCTTCAGACCCGGGTGGGCGCGGCCGTCGATGGGCTTGTCGATCTTGCTGATATCGGCGTCGACGATCACCGCGCCGTTGAGCGTCACCTTGATGCGCGAGCCGTCGGCCATGATTTCTTGGCAGTTCCACTGGCCGGCCGGCTTGAGATGACCTCGCTTGGCCGGCGCCACGCCGTAGATCGAACCGTGGAGCTGATACGGCTTGAGGTCCTTCCGGCGGGGGTCGTCGTCGAGGATCTGGATTTCCATGCCGACAAACGCCGGCTCGCCCTTGGCCGGTGTGCGGATGCCGACGCCGTTGTTCCCGCCAAGCGGGAGCTTGAACTCGAAGCGGAAAATGAAGTTGGCATACTCTTTGACACTCAGTAAGTTGCCGCCGCGTTTACAGACCAGTATGCCGTCCTCCGCGGCGTACCCGTCGGTGGCTCCTTGCCAGCCGCTTAGGGTCTTGCCGTCGAAGATGCTGACGAATCCCTGCTCGGCTTTTTTGGCGGCGGGTTCGGCGGCGGCGGCAATGCCTGCACATAAGAACAAAGCAGCGGTGAAACAAGTGGTACGCATGGGTGTACTCCCCCGGGTTGGAATGACACGTGGTGAGTAACTTAAAACGTCTAGCCCCGGCGTACACGCCGGGGACATGGCACTGCCGTATCGGCGGCGCCATCCATTCTCCCACGCCACACGCGGCGTGTCAACCGCTCGCCTTCTGCCGCTCCAGTTGGCGCAGTTCCCCGGTCGTTTTCATCGAGCAGAACCGCGGGCCGCACATGCTGCAATAGGGCGAGCGGTCGGTCGCCGACTCGGGCAACGTCTCTTCGCGCATCCGCCGGGCCGTCTCGGGGTCGACCGACAGGCGAAATTGCTCGGCCCAGTCAAACTCGAACCGGGCACGGCTGATCGCGTCGTCCCGCTCTTGGGCCCCGGGGCGTCCGCGGGCAACGTCGGCGGCGTGGGCGGCGATCTTGTACGCGATCACCCCTTGGCGCACGTCGTCCAAATTCGGCAGCCCCAAGTGCTCCTTCGGCGTCACGTAGCACAGCATCGCCGCGCCGTACCACGCGGCCATCGACGCCCCGATCGCGCTGGTGATGTGATCGTAGCCCGGCGCCACGTCGGTCACGATCGGCCCAAGCAGGTAAAACGGCGCCTCGTCGCACCACTCCATTTCTTTCCGGACATTCGCCTCGATCTGGTCCATCGGCACGTGGCCGGGCCCTTCGACCATTACCTGGCATTGCCGGTGGCGCGCGCGGGAAACCAACTCACCCATCACCCGCAGTTCGGCGAATTGCGCGGCGTCGCCGGCGTCGGCGATACAGCCGGGCCGCAAGCCGTCGCCAAGGCTCCAAGTGACGTCGTAGTGGTGCATGATGTCGCACAGATCGTCGAAGTGGGTGAAAAACGGGTTCTCCTCGCCATGGACCGCCATCCACTTGGCCACCAGCGACCCACCCCGGCTGACAATGCCCGTCAGTCGCTTCTCGGTCAGCGGAATGTGCGCCCGCAAAAGCGCGCAGTGGATCGTCATGTAGTCGATACCCTGTCTGGCCTGCGCCTCGACGACATCCAAAAAGTTCTGCGGCCGCATGTCGGCGATGTCCTCAAGGTGCTGGGCCACCTGATAAATCGGCACGGTCCCGACCGGCACGGTGGCCGCTTCAATGATCCTCGCCCGCACCGCGTCGATCTCCTCGCCGGTCGAGAGGTCCATGACCGTGTCGGCCCCGAACTTGACCGCCAGCAGCAGCTTCGCCAGCTCGCAC
>JAUWWA010000105.1 GCA_030617125.1 Pirellulales bacterium
AGACAAGCTCGCCCACGTGTTTAGCAAGCATGTTCTTTGCAGGCTACCGACACCACATCCGATCGCGCCAACGGATTTCAAAGAGGTGGCGTTCGAGCAGTTGGGCGGTGTCGCTGGTGGTGACGCTGGAGAAGCGTTCACCACTGCGTACGCACGCCTTGTGGAACATCTACTGTTTCGGATCCCTGAGGAGGAATACGTAAGCCACGAGTTCGACTTAGGCTCTTGGAGTGAATATGAAAAAATCGGTTCACTCGATAGTAAAGTGGATATTCCGAGAGAACGGAAGGAGATTTGGTCATCGCCGGATGGCGCGTTCCACTTTGACGTGGGATTCCGAGAGGACGCATATGACATGCAAGGCTACGGGATGTTGTACGCGCACGCTTCAGAAGCGGCAATAGGGGCG
Organism: Pirellulales bacterium; assembly: GCA_030617125.1. Classification (GTDB taxonomy): domain Bacteria; phylum Planctomycetota; class Planctomycetia; order Pirellulales; family Thermoguttaceae; genus JAUWWA01. The sequence goes on from JAUWWA010000105.1 coordinate 410, forward strand.
GCAGAATCTGGGTTTCGCCGGCTGATACCCTGGATCATTCGGTCTCTGAAGAATCTACATTTTTCACACACGCTCGACCAATCGAGCGCTTTCGATCGCACTTTACAGGGACTGATCCCCCTCTCGGTACTCACAGCGGACTTTGGCGAACGGTTCTTTTCCGAGTCCATTTCCAGTTATTTCGCTGCACCAGGGGAGGAGACCGGCAGCATGATGCAGAGGATGCGAAATGCGGTCCATCTCATGGTCGAGGCGGATGCTCAGCAGAACGAGGCAATTGCGATGTCGTTGTGTTTTTCTGCGATTGAAGCGTTCATTGGCAAGAACACGACCGGAATCGTGGACGAACTGTCATGGAAGGTTGTGGTGCTGCTGCAACCGGATATTGCCAAACGGCAAGCGGCGAGAAAACGCATCAGAAAACTGTACAGCATCCGGTCCAAGGCGTTACACGGTGAAACTATTAGCGATGCTCCTGGTAGTAAGGATGAGGCAAGTCCTACCAAGGCATTACCCGAGGCACGTCTTCTTGCCGTTGCAGTTTTCGGCGCCATCGTCGAGTGGAATGACCACTTTGTCCAAGGCCGCAAGGCCGACAAAATTGAGCGGGAAAAGTTTCTGGACGAACTTTCTGAAGCGGTAGATTCAAAGGGACAAATGGCTGAAGTGCCGGAGAACTTCTCTCGATGTCTTCCAGGACAGAACAAATTAGGTTCATCCGAGTAATGTGAATATGCGTGAATCTGGGGCCAAATCAACAGTAGTCGAAGGTGTATTCTGCACGCGGTGAAACAATGCCGTGCAAAACTACTCCGGGTGTGTTCACCCGAGGCTAGATATGCCGCCCTAGCTGGGTCGCAGTATCAGGCCGCGTTCGGCCTCCACAGCCGGGTGCCGACGGCCGTGGCTAGATAGACGACGCCGGCGACGAGGATAATCGTCGGGCCGCTGGGTAGATCGGTCGGGTAGCTCACACCGAGCCCCACGGCGACGAAGACCATGCAAAACAGCATGGCCAGGACCATCATTTGCCACAGGCGCCGGGCGAAATGCCCCGCTACCGCCGCCGGCAGCGTCAGTAGCGCGATCACCAGCACGATCCCCACCACCTGGACCAGCAGGACTACCGTCAACGCGGTCAGGCAACGCCGCAACAGGTAGTAGTACGTCACGCGAACGCCGCGCAGCTCGGCGAACTCCTGGTCGAAGCAGACGGCCAGCAGTTTGTTGTGCAGAAGCACGGCCAGGGCCACGACCACTACGTCCAAACCGGCCACCAGGTACAGGTCGTATCTGGAGATGAACAGGATGTTGCCGAACAGGTAGCTCATCGGGTCGACGTTGCCGGGCGTTTTGGCGAGAAACATCAAGCCAACGGCCATGCCCATCACCCAAATCGCGCCGATCACGGTGTCTTCCCGCTGGTGCGCGTAGAGGCTGACCAGTCCGATCACCACCGCCGCGGCCAGCGCCGCAAGCACGGCGCCGTACATTGGGCGGCACCACGCAATACCTTTCACCTCTTGCAGGTAGAGTGCCGCGCCGATGCCGCCGAGCACGCTGTGGGCGATCGCCCCGGCGACGTAGCTGATCCGCCGCGTGACGACGTAGCTTCCGACGATCCCCAGCGGAATACTGCCGAGAATGCCCGCGACGAGCGCGTAGCGCAGCACGGGGAAGTCGGGATCGAAGAGTGCTTCGAGCAATTCATTCATCGTCGTGGCCCCCTTTGCTCAGAAAATCGTGGTGGCGGACCATCCGGACCTCGTCGCCGTAAAGGTCGCGAATGGCGTTGCCGTCAAGTGCGCTGGTCGGATGGACCACAACGGTGCGGTTCACGCACACGGCGGTCTGGACCCACTGGGAAACGAAGCCCAGGTCGTGCGTGACGACGACGATGGTCATGCGCCGGTTGAGTTCCCGCAGGATTTCGAACAGCCGAGCCTCGATCACGGTGTCGACGTTGGCGGTCGGCTCGTCCAGCAGGAGCAAGTCGGGCTGGCAGCAAAGCGCTCGGGCGATCAACACCCGCTGCCGCTGGCCGGCCGAGAGCGCGGCGAACGGTCGTCGAGCGGCGGCGTCCATGCCGAGCAGCGCCAGAGCGTCGCGAGCCGCCTTGCGGTCGGCCGCGCGGTAGAAGGCGAACCGCCCGGCAAGACCGCCTCGACCCAAACGACCTAACAGGACGACGTCCGTCACGGTGACGGGGAATTGGGGATCGTAGCGGCCGTACTGCGGCATGTAGCCGACCCGAAGCCGCCCACGCCGCGGCGGCCCGCCGAACAACCGCACCTCGCCCCGGTCCGGCCGCAACAACCCGAGGATCAGCTTCAGCAGCGTCGTCTTCCCGCCGCCGTTGGGTCCGACCACACAGATCAACTCGCGCGACCGGATCGAAAGATTCACGTCCTCCAACACCGGCACGCCCTCGTAGGCGAACGAAACGCCGCGAAGTTCGATGTCCGTTGTGTTTGGCATGTTTTCGGGGGTCAGGGATTTGGGATTTGGGATTGAGGATTGGGCATTGGGGATTACGATTGGCGCCGACCCTGACGACTGACGACTGATAACTGACTACTGATTCCCGACTCCTGACCACTGATCACTGATCACCGACGCCATGTGATCGAGGTTTTTCAACACGTCGTAGGCAAGCGGATCGACCGGCACGGCCGCACTGTTGAGGGCATCGGCCACCGCGCGGGCGCTGCGGCGGTTGCACTGCGGCTGCACGAAAATGATCTTCGCGCCGTCGGCCTTCGCCTGCTTGATCAGTGCGCGGAGCCGCCGCGGCGTCGGGGTTCGGCCGCCGGCTTCGACGGCCTTCTGCTCCAGGCCGTACGCGTCGCCGAAATGTCCCAGCGCCGGGTGGAAAACGTAAAACGTCCTGCCGCGGTACGGCGTCAGCGCCCGGCCGATTCGCGCGTGGAGTGCGTCGATCTCGTCGAGCAAAGCGGCAAGGTTCTTACGGTAGTCGCCCGCCCCGGCGGGGTAGGCCTGCTGAAGCGCCTCGGCAATGTTGGCCGCCTGGATCTTCAGAAGCGGCGGCGAGAGCCAGACGTGCGGGTCGGCATCGGCCGCAGGATAATTATCGTGATGGTGGTCATGGTCGTGACCGTGGTGATAACAGGCGGCCCGCTGTGTTCGCTTCTGGATTCCCCGGGCGACGTCGACCACAACCAGCCGACGATGCCGAGCTTGGATTTTCTCCAGGAGGCGCGTTTCCAACGGCAGGCCGATCTTGAAGAAGAGCTTCGCCTCGCCCAGCGCGGCCAGTTGCCTGGGTGTCGGCTCGAAGGTGTGCGGATCCTGCCCGCCGCGCACCACGACGTGCACCGCGACGTGCTCGCCGCCGAGACGTTCGACGAGATACGCCAGCGGCGGAACGCTTACGGCGACGCGAAGCGGCGCGGCGCCATCCTCCGTTGCCGCAGGGTTCGCCGTGCAACCCGCGGTGACGATTGTCGCCGAGAGCAAGGCGGCCATCCGAAAAGCGTGAAAAACGCTCACTCCACCGTTTCCTTTTCCGCGTCGGACGCCGTGCAAACCGGGTGAACCGCGTGACCGGTCCTGGCGACCCCCATTTGTGGCTATTGCGTTGTGTATAACTACACTGTATTGTCAGGGTTTGCGAACGGCAAGCCCTGCATGTTCCTCTCTGAAAAAAGGTTGTTATTGCAGGAGAAAAGGCTGCCGTTCCCCACGAAAGTACTATTCGGCACGCCTGATTCAAGGGAAAAAAGGTTTCCCAGTTATCCCAAGTGCTTGACAGTTTGTTGCGAAGGATGATAGTATGTTATTATTGGTCGGGTTCTTCGGCCGGTGACATGTCGCGTTTCTCACACGCTCTTCGACTCGGGAAGGAAGGTCTCCATGGGGGAGCATTCCCTTGGATTCAGGGGCTCGTTCGCAACGCTCGCGGCAAGGGGGTCGCGTTGCAGTTTGTCGGCGATGTTCGCCCTGGCAATCCTCTTGGGTGCGACTCGCGTCGCGTGTGCGGAACCGATCGACGACTTCTCGTCGGACGCCCCCGAGTTCGACAACCTATTGGACACCGAGGGAATCAACTATCTCGATGTGTTCGAGGCGAGCGACCCGACCACCGTGACGCCGGGCGCCGTCGACGAGTTGGGCGAGGACGGCGACGACCTCTCGCTGATTCCGGAGCCGGCGACCCTGGTGATGCTGGGCCTCGCCACACTGTTGCTTTTCTTGTGGCGGCGCAAGTGGTGACTCAGTTGCCGACTACTTCGGGCGTGTCACCGATCGTCTCGTCGATGCAGATCGCCTTGTGACCTTTGAATACACCGGGCCGGGCACGAAACTTGGGGACCCCCTCCACGCAGACCGTCACCGGGCTGTGCACGTCCTTCTGCGTGGTGATGATGTCGCCGACGCGCAAGCCGATCAACTCGCCCGTGGCTATCGGCGTCCCGGCCAGTTGCACCTTCATCTCCACCAACGATCCGGAAAGCGCTCGGCTGATCTTCTCGGTGCTTTCCGCCGTGGCTTGTGGACGGCGATACGCCGACCAACTGTTTGCAGAGAGCTTCTCGCCGATCCGCTCGATCGAGTTGTACGGGATGCACAGATTCATCATCCCGCGAATCTCGCCGATGGTCAATTCGAAGCTGATCAGCACCACCACCTCGCTGGGCGGGACGATTTGGACCAACTGCGGGTTGCTTTCCACCCGGACCACTTCGAGCTTCAAGTCGAGCACGTTTTCCCAGGCACGGTGCAGTTCGTCGAGGAACAACGCCGTGATGCGCGAGACGAGCCGCAGTTCGATCTCGGTCAGCGGCCGGCGAGCCAGCGGCCCCCTTTCGCGTCCGCCGCCCAGCAGGCGGTCGATAACGGGATAGAGGATCGACGGGTTGATGTCGAGGATCAGGTTGCCTTCCAGCGGCTCGGCCTTGAGCAGATTGAAGCAGGTGGGATTCTCCAGGCTGAAGATGAACTCGCTGTAGGTGAGCTGATCGACGCTGGCAAGCTTCACCTCGACGATGCTCCGCAACAGCGCCGACAGCGCAGCGCCGAAGTTGCGTCCGAACCCTTCGTGCAGCATTTGCAGCGCCCGCATCTGGTCCTTGCCGACGCGCTCCGGGCGTTTGAAGTCGTAGGGGGTGATCTTCTCGCGTGGTTTGGCCGGGGCGAAACTCGCGGCGCTGGATTGCGGCGCGGCCGCCGCCACTGGCGCTGCCGGCGCCGCCGCCGTCGGCTCCCCGCCCGCCGCCATCGCGCTGAGCAGGCTTTCCACTTCCGTTTGGCTCAGTACGTCTCCGCTCATCGGTTCGTTCCTTGAACTTGTGACCGTTGAGTACCTCGGTCCGTTGCCTGCGACGTGCTGCGTTTGTTGTTACTCCGCAATGTTCTTGCTCCGCAAGAGGTGGCAATGAATTGCCACCCCCTCAACGACTCGCCAACCACTATCCACAAACCACTACTCACTCCCGCACCTGTCCGCTGCCGTACACCACGTACTTGTAACTGGTCAACTCGTTGATGCCGCAGGGGCCTCGGGCGTGGAACTTGTCGGTGCTGATGCCGATCTCTGCGCCCAGGCCGAACTCGGCGCCGTCGTTGAAGCGCGTGCTCGCGTTAATCATCACCGCCGAGGAGTCGATCCGCGTGGCGAACTCCCGAGCCGCGCCGAGGTCGTCGGTGACGATCGTTTCCGTGTGGTGCGAGCTGTAACCGTTGATGTGCTCGATCGCTTCGTCGAGCGAATCAACCACCTTGACCGACATCACCGCCGCAAGGTACTCCGCCCCATAATCTTTTTCGGTCGCCTCAACGGCCCGGGGTAAAAGCTTTCGGGTGCGGTCGTCGCCGCGAAGCTCGACGCCCCGCCCGAGCAGCGCCTCGCCGATCCGCGGCAGCAGCGACTCGGCCACGTCGGCGTGGACCACCAGCGATTCAGCCGCGTTGCACACGCCAAGTCGCTGGCATTTCGAGTTGACCGTCAGCCGTTCGGCCATGTCGGCATCGGCCGCCCGGTCGATGTAAACGTGGCAATTGCCGGCGCAGTGCTTGATAACCGGCATCCGGGCCTCCTCGCTGACGCGTCGGATGAGCCGCTGGCCGCCGCGTGGGATCGTCACGTTGATGTACTCGGGCATCCGCAGGAAGTGCCCCACGGCCTCGCGGTCGGCGGTGGCGACAAG
>JAUWWA010000175.1 GCA_030617125.1 Pirellulales bacterium
CCGCCAGCCGGTCCTCGCTGCGGCGGTTGATCCGCGCGATGTTCATATACCCGCGGTCGGTCGGCCAAACGCAGTACTCCTCGCCCGCGTTCTCTCGGGTAACCAACGGCTGGACCAAGGCGCGCCCGATCGACTGACAACTCAACGGCGGGATGAACTCTTGCCGCAGCCGGATGTTCTCGCGCCGCTGCTCCTCGTTTTTTTCCTTTTCCTCTTTGGAAATGTTTTCCTTGATCTTGCCCAGTTCCTTCAGCGGGGTGGTAAGCGGCTCCAGGCGGTAGGCCATCACAAGTCCGTTGACCATGGGAACGTAGGCGCGCCGTTCACTTAGCGCGGCGCCGGCGCCGGGCGCGCCGCCGACCTCAACCTCGTAGAGCAGGTCGCCGTTGTATCGGTTGCAAACGTACAGCCGCGAGCCGTTGATGATCGCCAACAGGTCGCGGTTTGCGGCCGGTGTGAGGCTGGGGTGGTTCGAACGTCCGATCTTCCTGGCCCAGTAGGTCTCGCCCGTCTCGGCGTCGATCGCGTGGACCATCGCCCGATCGGTCTGCACGTAGAGTATTCCCTCGTACAGCATGACGTGCCGAATGCGTGTCCGGCCGCGATCCATTTGGACTTGCGTGAACCACGGCCGCGTCAGCCCGTGGCGGTTGGCCGTGGTTTCGGGAATGATTGCCGTCGAGCGGGCGGCCTGCGAGCGACTGCACAACGACAGTGCGGCGACGATTGCCGCGGCGAGAAGAAGACGGCGGATCATGATCGTCCTCGAAGTCATCGGTGCCAGGGGAGCGTCCGGACGCGGACGCCGGATGTGGGAGAGAAAATCCCCTAACTTTCTATTATAGTCAAAATCGCAGGAATAGGAAGGGCCTGGTCAACGGCTATTCCTGCTTCGGCCCGTGCTTGTCGATGATGTCCTGGAGGATGAAGTCCTCGGGGAACGGCTCCTCGAGTTGGTCGAGGAGCCAGCGGTAGCGATCGATCACTTCCATCATGTCGCTGCCGAAGGTCTCGTCGTCAGGCAGATGCGAATGCTTGTCGAGTATTCTGCGCCAGGCGGCCAGGCCGCGGTCGTAGAGGTCTTTCGCGGCGAGCAGGTCGGCCTCGGCAGCGGCCTGATCGCCATCGTAAACGAACTCCCGGGCGGAGATCGTCTCGTCTCGTTGTTCGATGTCCGCACGGGAACGCCAGTAGACGAAATTGACGATTTGGCGATTTCGGTGGATGATTTTCGCCATCTTCCTGTCGTCGGCGGCTTGCTCGGCCAACTCGATTGCTTCGCGGCGTCGCGGTCCGGTGATCCGCCTGGCGACGTCCTCGTCGGTGACCTTGGCGGCCTCCTCGGCCTCGCGGGCGAGCATGTATTGTTCCCGCGTACGTTTCTCGATCGGGATCTCGCGTGCCTTGCGCTGCTGGTCGGTCAGCTTGGCCTCCTTTTCCGCGGCGATCTTTTCGCGCAGCCCGGGCGCAATCTTATCGATCTCAGCGGACAACCTGTCGGCGCTTTCCTCGAAGCGCTCCTGCTCGTTGAGCCGGATGTTGATGCCGAGGGAGGTAGGAAGGTCGACCGAGCCGTATTGGTCCCACTCCTCGGCGGCCTGCCCCCATGCACGGCTCGCCACCGGGCCGAAGGTGCCTTCGCTTTCGATGGCCTCGGCATAGCTCATTTGGCATTTCGGTGCGTCGGAGCGATACAACAGGGCGCTCTTGCCTCTCATCGAGACACCGAGGTTGTCGACCAGTTCTTCGGCCTTCCGGAACCACTCTTTGGCGACCAGCCAGTTGTCGCGCCAGTCTAGCGGACGATCGCCGTGGAACTCGTCGTCGTGCTTGAACAGTCGGCGAAATTGCTTGCGTTCGTCGGAGCGGCCGATTTTTTGGCTGAGGTACCAGCCGGCCTCCCATTGTAATCGCGGTTCGCGACCGTTGTACTTCATGCCTTCCTTGAGGAAGTTGATTCCCTGGATCACCCAGCGGTAGCGGTCCCGGAAATCGTCGAACTCGACCGAAACATTGTACGAGAAGTTCCAGGCCTGGAATATCCAGACGGAAATGAAGTTAGGTTGCAGCTTGGCGAGTTGCTTCACGGCGGCGGCCATGTTGATGAAGTCTTTCTTCATCTTGTAAGTGTTGGCCTTCGTCCACAGGATGTTGGCCGCGATGCCGCGCATGCCGAGCGTAGCCAGCTTGATGGTTTCGCTGGTGGGATCGATTTGGCCGAGGAGCTGGGTCTGACTGAGGGGATTCTTGGGATCGTCCCGTATTTGAGCGAGGATACCGCCTCGACTGCCCTTCGCGCGCGGCGTGTCCGTCGTGCTTGGACGCCCCAGCCAACTCAGCAGCCCCAGCAGCACCGCAATGGCCACCAGGTAGATAATCTTGCGCCAGAACGAGCGTTTTCGTGGATTCATTTGGCCACCTCGCGCGTCTTGAGGAACAGACAAGCCGCCACAAACAGCGGCAGCAGAAACGCCATCGCCCGGCATGTGCTCTCGAAAATCGCAACGCCGGAAATGTCGAAACCGTAGGCGACGTGGTTGGCGAAGCTGAACTGGCCGAAGCCGGGTAGGATGGAGGCCGCGACGTATAGCGGATAGCAAAACACCGTGTCGAGCGTCTCGACCATCATTGTCCGGAAGCCGGGCTCCAGTTTCGAGACAAGATTTTGCTGGAGCAGGATTCGGTGAAGCGCCTCGAACGGCCCGCCGCCGATCACCTGGCCGCGCGCCAGCTCCATCATGAATCCGCTGAACAAGCCGCCTATCAACGCGCCGGTGGTGGCGATGATGGTAACCGGTCCGCTCAGAAATGTGCTGAACATCACGCTGATCGCAATAATCAACACCATCTGCAGCCAAATCCCGAGGTAACCCTTGGCGAAGTTCAAGCCAAACGAGGCGTCGCGGGCGCGGAAGTACACATCGCCCTGGGCGGCTCCGAAGTATTGCATCGGTTGCGCGCACCGAAGCCAAACCTCCACTTTCCCGTCCACGACGAGGTCCTTAAACAGATCGAGTGTTTTGCCGTTTGGGGTCTGTAGCTTGCGCGGGATAAACAGCACGTCGGTGGTAAACTCCTTGGCCGTGAAGATTTTCGCCTCGACGATTTTACCGGTTTTGGGGTTGCGGATCGAAATAGTGCCCAGGATGCCGGGAATGTTTTCGGGATCGTCCGTATCGCCCTTGTAGCTGCGGAACACCTCGATGGTCGTTTCCAGCGGCAGGCCCTCGGGGAATTGGCCTTGGGGGAACTTCTCTTCGGTAATGCCCTCGAAGCTCCAGATGGCCGTGGCGAGCGTGCCGCCTTCGATAAAGCTGCGATAGGCCCACTCGTCGCCCACGTTGATGCCCTTTTCGGCGTCCTTGCCGGCACGGTCCTTGAAGCGAAGCTTTCCGTAGATGGGCACACGGGCCACCAGCATACCCCTAGGCGGGCCGACGCGGTGGACGGTCTTGTCGGCGGATGGCTCGATGGTCAACTCGTGCCAGTGGTTGCGTGCCATGGCCACTCGGCCCTCGCCCGTCGGCTCGATCGTCACGGCGTGCCGGTGGCGATGGGCCGGTTTGGTGAAGCCCTCGCGCGGCCGCGTCTGCTCATCCGACGCCTGTTCCGCCGCGTGCAAATCGGCGTCGGTCAACTCGTGCGTGTGCGAGAGTCCTCGAACCACAAAGAAGTAGCTGATGGCGCCCATCAATACCAGCAGGAAGGTTCCCACCGCTGCGAAGCCGCAAATCCGTCCGAGCACGATCTCGCTCGGCCGAACCGGCTTGGTCACCACCGTGTGCAACGTCTTGTTCTTGATGTCGATCGGCAGGCTCAACGCACTGAGGAACAATGCCAGCAGCAACACCAAGTAGCTGGTGGCCGTGAGCACGAAAGCGAGATAGAGCCTGGCCGGGCGTGCGCTCGCCGGGTCGAGGAACCAGCCGGCAAACAGCAATATGACGATGAATACGGCGAAGACCACCACCACGCGGCGACGGATCGATTCGCGAACGGCCAGCCAGCTTAACGCCCAGACTCGCCGTGCCGACATGCGAAGCACGTCGCCCGTCACGGCGAACAACACCCGACCGACGAGCCGAAACCCCGAACGCGGACCCTGACGCAACGCACCGACGAGCCAACCGATCACCACCGCAGCCGCGAGCACGCCGGCGACCACCACCAGCCAGTGCGTCAGGGCCAGCGGAAACCAGGTTTCCAACGGTAGCAGCGCCTCAGCTTGTTCGAGCGGCATCGCTGTGCACCTCCTCGACGCCTCGCACCCGGCGGCCGGGATGGGCCTCGCTCTCGCGGATGATTTTCAGGAACAACTCTTCGAGCGTGCTCGTGGGGTTGCCCATGGTAATCACCTTGGCGTTGTGCTTCTCGATGGTCTGTCGAATTTCTTCCTTGGCCTGCTCGCTGAGCCCGGTGGCATGGATCTCGGTCACGTCGCGCACCTTCAGCAGGTTATCGACCCGGCCCAGCTCTTTCAGTTCGCCTTGGTGCAGGATCCCGATCCGATCGCAGACGTTCTGGACGTCGGCCAGTAGATGGCTGCACATGAGGATCGTCTTGACTTCATCACGGAGCTTAAGGCTGAGGTCCTTTATCTCGCGCGTGCCGATGGGATCCAAGCCGGTGGTGGGCTCATCGAGCAGGATCAACTCGGGGTCGTTGATCAGGGCCTGGGCCAGCCCGATCCGGCGCACCATGCCCTTGGAATATTCTTTCAGTTGCCTTTTTCGAGCCCAGTCCAGCCCGACCAACTCGATCAAATCGAAGGTCCGCTGCCGCCGCACCGCCCGAGGCATGTTGAACAGCCGCCCGTAAAAGTCGAGCGTCTCTTCGGCGTTCAGGAAGCGGTAGAGATAGGATTCCTCGGGCAGGTAGCCGATTCGCTCATTTTTGGTCACGTCGGTGGCGTCGCGATCAAAGACCAACGCCTGGCCGCTGGTGGGAAACAGCAGCCCCAAGAGCAGCTTGATCGTCGTGGTCTTTCCCGAGCCATTGGGCCCCAGTAGCCCGAAAATCTCCCCCCGGCGGACCTCCAGGTCGAGCGCTTTCAGCGCCCGGACCTTCTGCCGGCCCCAGAAATCCCGATAGACCTTGGTGAGGTTCCTGGTTTCGATGACGACGTCGACTTGCATGAATAACCTCGCGGTTTGACGACCGGGCACGCTCACCGTGC
>JAUWWA010000186.1 GCA_030617125.1 Pirellulales bacterium
CCGCCTCTCATGCCGACGACACTCGCCAACGATGTTCAACCGCGGGCGCAAACGGCCTTGGCCGGCAGTCCTATCTACGAATTGCGCGATTTGCAGGTGGAACAGCGCGACGGCATCTTGTTGATCTCCGGTTCTGTTTCCAGCTTTTATCATAAGCAGTTGGCGCAGGAGGTTGTCCGTTCCGTGTGCAAGGGCATCGAGGTGCACAACTCGATCCACGTTGAGTAGGGACTAGTCGAGGAATCGGCACGACGTGGAGGAGCGGCTGGAAACTATTGTATGGCAGGAATATGGACGTTCCTCGCAATTGTCTGCTGTAGCCGGGAAGATGGATCGGTTTCGCCGACGACAGCCGAGGAGAAACCCATGGAAGAACTGACCGAAGAGATGGGGCTCGTTGCAGAAGCCATTGGGGCAGGATTGCCGGAGACCCTCGAGGAGGCCGAGCAACTGGTCGCCTCGATCGAGCGCGCCGTCCAAGAAGAAACCGGCCACCGCGTCCACGACCTCTCGGTCGAGGTCGGTGAAGACGGCATCCTGTTGAAAGGGCGCTGCAACACCTACCACTGCAAACAACTCGCCCAACACGCCGCCATGGGCATGCCCGGCGGAGACCACGTGATCAACTCGATCAAAGTCTCCTGATCGACGCGGTCGGCTGCCCTGTCTTCTCACGCTTTTTTACCCCTCACAGCTAGCTTTGACAGCAGTCGTTCAGCGGGCCGACAGCCCGCCGGAGAGCAACCATAGCAGCAAAATCACGGAGCACACCACGACGTTGATCACGGTGGCAACATAGACCAACCACTTCGCTCTCCCGGAAACTTCCTCGCGGTATAGCCCATGGTTGAGGATCAGCCAAAAGGAATAGAGATTCAGCAACGGCGGGCAGAAGGCCGGGCCAAGTACCGCGGCCAGACAGGCCCGACGTGCCATGGCCTCGCCCGTGCCGATTTCCGGTTGCGCGGCCTCGTCCGGCCAAGACGTCTCGTCAGCCTGTGCGTCGACACGGTCGCCGGGGATTTCCACGCGCTCCGACGGCGGCTGATAGTACCACCACTGGAACAGCCCGACGGCCAACAAGAACTCACAGGCCACCAGCAACAATAACACCGCTGCGGAGAAAGGATATGCCACTTCGGCCACGAGAACGTTGAATCCGACGAACGCATTGACGACTGCGAGCGGAACGCAGAAACCGAAGATCAGCGCCAGCAACGGGCCCGGCGGTCGAGTGCGTCGTTCGCGCTCTGCCGGTTCTACGGGGGCCGGAATGCTGGCGGGCTGGAAGTCCAGATCCTCGATCCCGTCCGCCGTGGTCCCACAGCCCCAACACACCTCGAAATCGCCCTCGACCTGCACGCCGCACTTCGGACACGCCCAAGGCTCAATAGGCTCTGCCTCGGCCGGCAACCCGGCGGGGTAGTCGAGGACCTCGATAGCCCGGGCCAGGTCGGATTCCGCCACCTGGACCTTGATCCCCTGCAAGGCGGTTCCCAGGTGCCAGAGCCAGCCGACGGTCTGGTCGTCGGCCGTGAAAGCCTGGATGCCTGCCGCTACAAGCCGGTTTCGGGCCAAGTCTGCCTCCATCGGCGTGTTGTACCTGGCGACGGTTCTCAGATCGTCGGACATTTGTTGCTCACTCCGGACGTTGCGCGGTCACGAGGTGTCACTGCTTGAATCGGCTCTCCATGTTGAAGCCCATCCGTTCGAGTTCTTCGCGTACTCCCGGCTCGCACAGCAGTCTGCGAAACGCGATCACCGCCGGACGATCCAGCCGGCCCTTGGGAATCACGAAATCGTAGCGCTCCTCCTCCAGCAGAAGAAAGTCCAACTCCAATCGCCGGGCGACCCACTCGATCGCGATTCCCCAGTCGCTGCGCCCTTGTGCGATCGACGCCGCCACCGCGTTGTGGCTCGTCGTCTGCACGGCGTAGCCGGTCGGCTGCGCGCCGGCCAAGAGGCGGTCGATCAGGATTCGTGTGCCACTGCCGGCGTTGCGGTTGACCATGACACACGCCGGATCGTTCTTCACCCGCTCGATCGCATCGGCGGCTGCGCGACCCTCAAAACGTTCATCGCCCGGGCGGAAGACCACGCCCTGCAACCGGCCATAGCCTTCGACCAGTTTCAACTCGGGCGTAAGCAGCGGCACGTTATACTGCCCCGACTCAGGGTCGAGCAGGTGCATGCCGGCCAGGTCGCACTCGCCGCGCGTGGCCGCCTGCAATCCGCCGGTCGAGCCGACGGCCATGAACTTGGTCGTAAACCCGCGCTGCTGCATCTTGTTCAACAGAAAGTCGAGGCCCACGCAATGGCTGCCGATGACCACGAGATCGGCCGGCCGCAGCTCGCTTGCGAGCAATTGCACCTCGACTGCCGCACCCGCCTCGACGATTTCTTCGTGCCGGCCGATGGTCACGAAGCCATCGGCGCGGCTGAAAGCAGTGACCGAGCCGGAGCCCTTGCCCATCGGATACGCGGCGAGGCCCCCCTGCGATGCCCCGGCCGCTTCGACCAGATTGACCAGCACGTATTCGGTGCGTCCGACCTCGGAGTTGACCTTGACGGCCATTCGGGCAGCGATGGTCGACCGGGCCAGGGCCGGCCGGCCGCCGAGCGCCCGGATCACCGGCGCGACGAACTCATGGAAGGTGAAGATGGCCGAAGTCGGGAAGCCTGGCAGAATCACTACCGGTTTGCCGCGATCGGCGGCCAGGCAGATCGGTTTGCCCGGCTTCAGCGCCACGCCGTGCACCACAATCCCCGGTTCCGACAACTCGCTTACGGCACGATACGACACGTCGCCGGCGCCCTTGCTGGTTCCGCCGGAAAGCAGCACAACGTCGGCCGATTGCAGCGCCTCGTGCAATCGGGCGCGAAGCTCATCCAGGTCGTCGCGCACGATGCCCAAGCACTTCGGCTCACCGCCGAGTTCGCCGACGGCGTCGGCGATAATTCGAGCGTTGGAGTCGTAAACCAGTCCGGGGCGCATCGGCGCCGTCGGCTCGATGATCTCGTCGCCGGTTGAGATGATCGCCACGATCGGCCGCCGCCAGACCGGGACCTTGCTTGCGCCGATGGCGGCCAGCACGCCCGACTCGCGACTGGTGACAAGTTGCCCGAATCGCAAAACGGTTTCGCCGGCGGCAATGTCGGTCCCGGCAAAGGACACGCCAAAGCCGGGCGTAACGGCCTTCGTGACCAACAGGGTAGCGCGGGGCGGTGCCCTGCCGTTCAACGTAGCGTCTCGCGATTCGGTATGTTCCACCATTACGACCGCGTCGGCCCCGCGCGGCAGCATCCCGCCGGTGGCGATCTCCGTGGCGGTCCCCGGCCTCACTTCACCGGTGGGCACAATGCCGGTGGCCAGCACTTCGTCGAGCAACTGCAACTGCCGCGGCTGCTCCTCTTGGGCCCCGTAGGTATCGGCGGCACGGACGGCATAGCCGTCGTAGTTCGACCGGTCGAACGACGGCACGTCGACCCCGGCGACCACATCTTCCGCCAACACCCGACCTAATGCCGCATCGAGCGAAACGGCTTCGGCGCCCAGCGGTTGCAGTTCGATCGCATCGCGGAACCGGCGTTGGGCCTCGTCGAGGTCGATGACGTTGAGGAATTGTTCTTGGACCATTCGGAGGGTTCAGGGTTCAGGGTTCAGGGTTCCCTAATCATACAGAAACACCTCCACTTCCGCACCCGGTGGGTATCCTTCGCTGTCGGGCAGGATGAGCACATACCCGTCGGCGCGGGTGGTCGAGGAAAGGACCGACGCCCCGGCGACGGCCAGCGGCTCAGCCCGGCCCTTGATCAGCCGAACCCGCATGTAGTCCATCCGGCCGACGACGGAAACGATCTTGCGTGCAAGCGGCATGGTAGTTTGGGCATAGGGCCAATCGGTCGACCGGCCGCCGAGGGCGCGGATCGCTCTGCCCGCAAAGAAATCGTAAGCGCACAGGCACGACACCGGATTGCCCGGCAAGAGAAACACCAGCCGGCCGTCGAGCAGGCCCATGCCGGTGGGGCTGCTGGGGCGCATGGCGATGCCATGGACGGGTAACTCGCCGTGCTCGATCAGCAGTGCCGGTGCGTGGTCCTCCGAGCCCACGCTCGAACCGCCGGAGACCAGCACCACGTCGGCGTCAGACCGCATCGCTTCGAGGATCGCCTCGGGCGTGTCGGGCACAATGCCCGGGTTGATCGCCACACCGCCGTCGCGCTCGACCAGCGCGGCGAGCATCGGGCCGTTGGAATCGACGATCTTGTTTGGCTGTGGCATTGATCCGGCCGGCAGCAATTCGTTGCCGGTAGCCACGATCCGCACGCCGGGGCGTCGGACAACCGGGACTTCACCCCGGCCGATCGATGCGAGTACGCCGATGTCTTGGGGGCGCAACACACGCGGGGCTGGCAGCACGGCGGTCCCGGCCGCGATGTCTTCTCCCACACGCCCGACGTGCTTGCCGGGCGAAACGTCACCCTGGGCCAAGATCCGATCGCCGCAGGCGTCCGCGGCGGCGTCTTCAACCTCGACCCATTCGGCCGGCAGCACGGCATCGGCGCCCTCGGGCATCGGCGCGCCGGTCATGATCCGGACCCCCTGCCCGGGCTCGAGCGTTCGCTGAAACGGTCTGCCCGGCATCGACTCGCCGATCACCTCCAGTGCCAGGCGGTTGTAGGGCGTCGCGCCCAAGGTGTCGGCCGCGCGGACCGCGAAGCCGTCCATCATCGCCCGGTCGAACGTCGGTACGTCGACGCGGCTGATGATCTCGACGGCGAGCACTCTGCCGGCGGCCTCTGCCAGCAGTACGGATTCCTCAGCGAGGGCAGTGATTTGCCCGTCCAGCCACTTCAGCGCCTCGTCGACGGTGGTTCGCCGGGCGAAACCCCGCATGCGGATGTCACCTCGTTCGGAACATTTCGCCATGGCCTGATGATATCATCTCAGCCGGGAATGTCACACAGGAGTGCCCCAGCGGCAGACGGTCCTTTTTTTGAGCGGGGAAGCGACGCCAAGCCTTGAG
>JAUWWA010000169.1 GCA_030617125.1 Pirellulales bacterium
AGGCTCCGGATGTAGTTGGGCAGGGCTTCGGCGCTGCCGACTCCCAGGGGGGATGGTTTCGGCGTGGGCGGCGCGGGCGCCGCGGCGGTTGGCTCGGACTCCACCGCCGGTTCCGAGTCCACCGCCTTTTCGGGCTCCGACTCCGCAGCACCGAGCACTCCGGGCGGTTCGGCCAGCGGCCAAACGAGAGTGGCTACGGCGGACTTCTCCTCCCCGGCGGAAAGTTCCAGCCGCACGATCGCCACGCCGTCGCCGAGTTGGCCCAGCCGGACCGCGCCGGCGAGGTCGTCGACCCAGCCCGCCTTGAACTCGTTCACTGTGAAGCCCTCGGGCAGCTTATCCGGGCCGAGCGTGGCCGACTGGGTGGCCTCATCGGCGTCCGCCCGGCAGGCGGCAACCACCTGATCGACGATTTCCGGCGTGAGATCGGCCATGGGCTACACGTTTGGGGGGTACGGCTTGCGTTTCGCCCGGTTCGCACCGTCGCGGTGCGGCCGGTCGGTCGCATTGTCTCCCAATATCGGGCACTCAGCCCGCAAACTTTGCCCAGACCGCACATTCTCTCAGAAAACTACACCTGAATTCCGTTTTTCCGGACGCATCTTTCAGCGAATCGGGAATACGCTCGTCGCTCATCGAATCCTAAGTGGGGATGCCGCTGATGGACCCCAATCTAATTCGTCCTTTTCTCCAAGGAGCCGGGACACGCGGCGGCGGATGATCAACTCGCTGGCGTCGTTGCGTTTGTCGATCGTGGCGCGGACTTTCTCCAGCTCGGCCTCAAGTTGCGCGATCTGCAACTGGCGACGCTCCTGCCGAAGCTCGAAGTGCTTCTCGGTCAATTCGGTGAGCCTCGTTTTCAGCTCGGCCCGCTTCTCTTTGTCCGTTTCCTCCCGGCACTGCTCGGCGAGCCCCCGGGCTTCTTTGTCCAGAGTTGAGTCCTGCTCCAGGAGCTTGGCCATCTGGGGATCGTGTTCACGCGTGAGTTCATAGCGAACACGTCTACGACCGAAGGCGCCAGGCACCATCCGTAATTCGATGTTCGGGGCTTTGAGGGTCCGAACGGTCTCATAACGGCTGATAGCCTTTTGCAATTGTGCGTGGACCTCTTTGAGTCGTGCTTCGGCCTCTTTAAGTTGTACTTCAGCGCGTGCTTTTCCGGCGTTGAGAGCTTTGAGAATCTCTTCGATTTCCCTGCCCTTTCTCTGCTCGGCCGGTCTCGTCATGTCCACTCTTGGCCTTGCCGGACGCGAGGGAGCGTCGTTTACAGCCTGGCCGAGGGAAACTCCGCTTACCACCAAGGCCACAAGCGGCAAGGCCAAAAAGATCCACAAACAGACAGCTTTGCGAGACAACATGACACTACTCCTTTCCCTTTCGGGTCTAACGAAAAAGTGACAACAAAACAGTTCTCCGTCGGCGTCTCCGGACGCCTTCCACAGGCCAATTCCGGGACAACCGGTTACCGCCAACCTCCGTTGAGTTCTTGCCTTAAGTTCTCCACACGCTCGTCGAGTTCCCAGAGCGAATCGGGCGGTTGGTCGCCGCCGGGCCGCTCGTCCGAACTGCCGACGACACCGTGGATTTGCTCGCGTATTTGCACAATTCTTTCCTGCAACCTATCGTCCCAGTTCAGAAACTCGGGCGTTACTACGGTCACCCGCGGTGGCACCGCCTGCGGGAGTTGCTCCTGCCGCGGGGCCGGCGGCTGGGCCGTTTGCCGGGGCGGCAGGGCCGTTTGCCGGGGCGGCTGAGCCGTTTGCCGCGGCGGCTGGGCTGGGGAGTCGGTCGCGCCGAAATCGGCCGGCCGAGTGATCCCGATGATCCCTGCCGCCACGAGTCCGGCGACACAGAGGAGGATTGCGGCGGCGATCAGCTTGCGGGTTCTGCTTCTTCGCCCGGCCGGCGTCGCGGTGGAGCGGACCTTCAACCTGTCCGGCATGGGCACACTCAACGGCTGTTCAAGGTGCGCCAGGTGCCGCCGCAACAGCTCGGCCACTTCAGAGGCGGATTGGAAACGGTCCGCCGGGTCTTTTTGGTGGAGTTTTTCGACGATCTCGGCGAGCCATTCGGGAATATCGGGGTTGATCTCCCGGATGGGGCGAGCCGTGTGTTCGCAGATCCGACGGAGCACGGCCATCGTCGTTTCGGCGCGGAAAGGCGCCCGGCCGGTGCAAACGGTGTACAGTACGCTGCCCAGGCTGAACAGGTCGGCGCGGTGATCCACTCTCTGGCTGTTTGCCTGCTCCGGCGCCATGAACTGTGGCGTGCCGGCGACCACGCCGCTTCGAGTGAGGCTGGCGTCGTCGACAGCCCGCGCCAGGCCGAAGTCGGTGATCAGCACCCGCTCCAGGCCCTTCTCCAAGAGGATGTTGGCCGGTTTGATATCGCGGTGCACCAGTCCCTGGGCATGGGCGGCGGCCAGCCCGGCGGCCGTCTGCATGCCGATGCGGAGAATCTCCCTGACCTCCAGCGGTCCGCTGTGGTCGATACGCTCTTGCAGCGACTCGCCGGCGATCAGGGGCATCACCAGGTAGGGTAGGCCACCGGCGGAATCCACGGCATGAATGGTCATCACGTGTTCGTGGTTGACGGCCGCCGCCGCGCGTACCTCACGAGCGAAACGGCGCCGGCCGGCGCCACTGACTGCCAACTGGGGCGCCAGCACCTTGATGGCCACGTAACGGTTCAGCCCCGGGTCAAACGCCTTGAGCACCACACCCATCCCGCCGCAGCCGATCACCTCGGAGATCTCGTAGGGTCCCAGGCGGCCGAGCTTCTCGGGGTCGTCCGAGGGGCCAAGAAAGTCCAGCAACAGGCCCTCGCCGGTCGGGGCTGCGGCGCCCTGTGATCCTCCACCCGATGGGTCGTCGCCCGGCCGCCGGGTGCTCTGCGGCGACGGCGTGCGCAAGAATTCCTGTGCCTCATTCCACCACCTGGGATCGGCCGCCACCAGCTCCAGCTTCTGCTGGCAGGCGTTGCAACTCTCGAGATGCTTATCTAGCGCGGTCTGCTGGCGCCGGGACAATTGGTCGTCCAGGAACAACTTCAACCGATTCGGATCGCAGTGGAAAAATCGGGCAACCATCTCGACAACTCCTCCACGACCTGAGTCACTCGTCCTCGAGTAGTTCGACTGTTCGGCGGAGCCGGGCCATGACCCGACTTCGCGACTTGTAGACGGCGCCGACCGTCACGCCCAACAACTTGGCCACCTCCTTGATCCGGCCCCCTTCCACGGCAGTCATCCAGAAGGCCCTCCAGGTTGTATCCCGAAACTCGCCACAGATCCGCTCGGCGGCCCAGTGGAAGGCCTGACGTTTGTATTCCCTGTTGAACAGCGCCGAGTCTTCAGCGACGGGGGCCGGCTGCTGCTCCAAGAGGATTCTCATGTCGGTGCCGCCGGTCGCCTTTGGCTGCCGCTGCTGTGCGGCCGCCAAGTTGATCATCCGATTCCGAACAATCCGGAAGAGCCAACTGCGGAACTTTCCCCGCGACGGGTCGTGGTCCCATCGATCGACGGCCGATCTGACGGCAATAAAGACCTCTTGGGTGAGCTCCTCAGCGTCGGCGTCTTGAAACCCCTTCCGCCGTGCAAACCGATATACCACAGGCTTGTAGACTTCCAAAAACTCCACCCAAGCCCGATCATCTTGAGGGTCGCGGAGCCGGATCAGCAGGCTTGGACGCGTGTTGGCAAGTGCGTTCATCCGGTCCTCTCTCTACTGAATATACACAAGCTACGGGCGGAAATCTCCCATAGTTTTTCAGATAACCTGGCCGGATACTCCTCCTTCCGGCCAAGGATGGAGATCACCCGCGGCGTCCTGACCGGGATCGAGGGGACGATCTCGGGCTTAAAACGAGTCTGTAGTACCCTTACAGGGTAAGCTCTAACCCCAAATGCAAATGCACACTAGGATGAAGGACCTTCGTTAAACAACACCCACGTGCCCGTCTTGCCGGCCACGGCGATATCCGGCCGTCCGTCGCCGCTGAGGTCGGCAACGCGGATTTGCATTCCGATGCCGACGCCGCCGCCCGGCGGGCTGATCGTGTGCCGGGTGAACTTCCCGGCCGCACGGTTCCAGGTGTAGTAGTACATGCATTCCGGCTCCTTGCCGCCGGGGTCGTTACCATTATGTGCGCGGACCCGCTTGCCGGTGATTAACTCTTTGCGGCCGTCGCCGTCCAGGTCGGCCCAGACCAGGCTGTGTGCCTGCGACCACGATTTGTCGATCAGGTGTTCCGTCCAGGTCGTGGTGCGGTCGGGTTTCGGCTCGCGTTGCTCCCACCAGTACAGTCCGAAGTCGTGCGCCCGGCCCCAGATGATGTCGCTGCGTCCGTCTCCGGTCAGATCGACGATAAGGCACGGGCAACTCGGGTGCGGCAGTGCGGTCTCGGCATGGAACTTCCACGGCTTGGCCAACGGGTCGCCCTCGGGCCGCTCGTACCAGCCCGTCTCACACAGGAAATCTTCACGGCCGTCGCCGTTGATGTCGCCGAAGGCGTAACCGTGTCCGCTACCCTGGTTGCCCAGCACGACCTTCTCGGCCGTTGGTCTGCCGTCGTCCGATTTGGCCAATTTCCATGCGACCGCCGGCGCTTTCTTGTCCCAACTGTTGACCACGATTTCCGGCACGGCGTCGCCGTCCAGGTCGCGCAGTTCCATTGCCTCGTTTTGCCTTCGAGTCTTTTTCAGCACGAAGCGTTTCCACTTTTTACCTTTCCGAAGCCCCACCTTGCCCGGGTTTTTGTACCAGCAAAGCTCCGGGGTCATCCATCCGATGGAGATCACATCGACCCAGCCGTCGCCGTCGACGTCGCAGGCATGGTCGCCGTTGCTGGAAAAATAAACGTCGTACACCTCCGGTATGTCGCGCAGCGGTCGCGGTATGAACTCCGGTGCGGCGAACCAGCACGTGCCGGCGATGACGTCCGGCTTGCCGTCCCGGTTCACGTCGGCAATTGCACAGCCCTCGTTCGGGCTGATCATCAAACATCGCTTGGAAAATTTTATCGAGGCAGGCTCCTCGGCGGTTGCCGCGCAGTAGGCGGCCATGCTTAGCACAACGGCTAGAGTTGCAGCAATGCTGTGAAAACGAGTGGTCATAACTGTTCTCCTTGAGGTCGGGATTCAGGGGTTGGAATTTGGGGAAAAGCCCCCGCACTGCGTGCGGGGGCACGTATAATCGGCGTGCGTGAGCTATATGGTTTCTGTTGCGGAAAGGATTGGCGGATTCATACCTTTCCGGCTTTTTGAAG
>JAUWWA010000081.1 GCA_030617125.1 Pirellulales bacterium
CAGCCGACCGCGCTGGGCAACACCATCAAAGCCAAACACGCAACAACGCTTCTGAAATGGAATCGCACTGCCTTGCCTCCGTGGGTGGGTTCTGGGGTACGGTTTACAACGCAATATGGAACGTACTCCGTTGACATCATGCCCGGAATGGGCGTTTTGTGCAAGCTCAGTAGTCCCAAATCCGCCACTGACCGGGCTGGGCAACACAGGCTTCCGGCCTGTGGCTGGGCAACACAAGCGAGATGCCTGTGCTACACCATTGGCGCATGCACCATCCGAGCTAAACCTGACACGTGAACATTCGCCCAAAGAGTTCGTAGTGACCCGATTCATCGGGTCTATTCCGGGTGAATCACCGAAAGACCACTTGAATACGGTCACTAGAAAGCGGTACGTGACGGGTTGGGCGAATGTCTGCACGGACACTACTGAAGTATCGGCTATGAGACGGCGGAAGGCGGGCAAAATAGGTGAACTGGGTGGATTTCCATTGCGGAGTCGACCATGATACAATAGTCTCGGTCCACGGGAATTTGAGTTTAGTCCAATGTACAGTCGTTGGTTCAACGTCGCCGTCGTCATGTTGTGGCTGTCGACGATGAGTTGGCTCGTGTGGCAGAAGGTCCTGCCGACGCTGTTGGTAGGCGAGCCGCCCAGCTATCGCACGATTCTCGCGGCGCAGCGTCGCGAGCCACCGGTCGGTTGGAGCATGCACTTCGATGGCCGGAGGCTGGGTTGGGCACTCAGCACCACCAGGAAGCTCCCCAACGATTTGACCGTAGTCCACAGCCGCATCCACTTCGATCAACTCCCGCTTCGTGATATGACCCCCGATTGGCTTCGCACGCTGATCCACTTGATCGAGAAGCCGGCCGGTTCGATGCACATGGACGTCGAGAGCACGTTGATTATCGATCCACTGGGGCGATTGTCGCGTTTCGAGTCATCGGTGCGGCTCGACCCGCTCGATAGTCGAATTCGGTTGATCGGGACGATCGAGGAAGGCGAATTGGAGCTGGAAGTCCGTTCGGGCGAGTTCTCCTACAAGACCACGGCGCAACTTCCACCGAACGCTTTGCTGGGAGACTCGCTGTCGCCGCAGACGCAATTGCCGGGGCTGCGCGTCGGTCAGACCTGGACGGCGCCGGCCTACAGTCCATTGCGACCGCCCAACAACCCTCTGGAGATTCTCGTGGCCACCGTTGAAGGGTTCGATCTGGTCAGCTATGATGGCCGTACGGAAGACACCTATTTGGTCGTTTACCGGACCGATCCGGGCATCCGCCTGGGTGGCAGTCGCACGGTCCGCGAGAGGCTTTGGGTCCGCCGCGACGGCACCGTGTTGAAGCAGGAGGTCCTGTTCTTTGATTCCGCAATGACCTTCGTTCGCCTTTGCGAGAGTGAGGCATTAGCGTTGGAGCAAAGCACCTTGAACGCAGATAACTGATTGTGGGCGGCATCATGATCGAATTCGACAACGTCACTCGAACCTACGGCCGCAAGGTCGCCGTCGACCGCTTGGCACTCGCGATCGAGCCGGGGGAACTGTTCGCACTGCTAGGACCCAACGGCGCCGGCAAGACGACCACGATCAAGATGCTCGTTGGCTTGCTGCGGCCCGACTCGGGAACGGTCACCGTCTGCGGCCACGACATCACCAAGCAGACGCGCCAGGCGACCAGGCTGATGGGCTACGTGCCCGACCAGCCGTTCCTGTACGACAAGCTGACCGGCCGGGAGTTCCTCGAATTTGTCGGCGAGATGCGTGGGCTGGAGCGACGAACGATCGATGCCCGCATTGCCCGCGAGTCCGGCCACTGTCAACTCGACGAGTTCCTCGACGACCTGATCGAAACCTACTCGCACGGCATGAAGCAGCGGACGGTGTTTGCTTCCGCGTTCCTCCACGATCCGGCCGTGTTGGTGATCGACGAGCCGATGGTGGGGCTCGATCCGTTGGGCGTTCGACTCGTGAAGGACCTGCTACGCAGCCGAGCCGGCAGCGGCACGGTCGTCTTCATGTCGACCCACACGCTCGCGGTCGCCGAGGAAATCGCCGATCGGATCGGCATCATGAACGCGGGGCGAGTACACTTTCTGGGGACCGTGCCGCAATTGCGCGAAGAACTTTCGTCGCACCACGAGGCGCTCGAGCCGCTGTTCCTCGAACTGACCGGCGACGGCAATGGTCGGGTGTCTTCCCGGAATGCGCAACGTACGCCGACCACCACTTGACGAACTTCAACTCCTCGACTGTAAATCCTGAACCCGGAATTTAGAACCCTTGCATCCTCGTAAACGGACTGCCGTGAATGTCGAACTTGTCGCCGAATCGGTCGTGCAGGATTTCTTGTCGCCGGAAGACGAGGCGCGGGCGTTCTGGCGGTTGCGATATCGGCTGGCGGCGACCTCGCTGCGCCAGGTGTTGGCGACCGCCCGGCTCCGCCTTGCGTTGATCGTCGGGCTTAGCGTCTTGTTGTGGCTGGCGTTGTTTTGGCTGTTCGCCGACGGGTTCTGGTTTCTCAGGTCGGGGATTGGCCATCCGGAGACGCACGATCAGGCGCTTCGGGCCGTATTCGGGATGTTCTTCGCCGCATTGATGATCATGCTGATCTTCTCTTCCGGGATCATCCTGCACGGATCGCTCTTTCATTCTTCCGAAATCGCTTTCTTACTGACGGTTCCGGCTCGGACGCCGCGAGTCTTTCTCCACAAGTTCCAGGAGGCCATCCTGTTCAGCAGTTGGGGGTTTTTGCTGTTGGGCAGCCCGATGCTTCTGGCTTACGGGATCGTGGCCGGCGCGCCGTGGTACTACTATGCGATGCTCTTTCCGTTCATTTTGGCGTTTGTTTACGTTCCGGCGGGGATCGGGGCCGTGCTTTGCCTGTGCATCATGCGTTGGCTTCCCGCTCAACGCGTTCACGTCCTCATTCTTGTTGGCGCGGCACTCGTGATCGCGTCGGTTTGGTTCATCTGGTCGCTGTCGGTCGGCCGGGAAAGCGACCTGCTCACACCCGACTGGTTCCAGGAGATGCTCAGCCGGTTGCGGTTTGCCGAAGGGCGGTTGTTGCCGAGTTGGTGGCTGAGCACGGGGCTCTTGGAGGCGTCGCGGAGCGCGTGGTCGCAGAGCGTTATGTTCTTGGTGTTGCTGATCGCCAACGCGTTATTCTGCCAGCAGTTGGCGGCCTGGATCGCCCAGCGCATCTATCGTCCCGCCTACAGTGCATTGTACGGGCGGAACGTCCGGCGCCGCCGCGCGAAAACCGCCCGGATCGATCGCGTGGCCCGCCGGCTCGGCGCGTTTCTGCCGCAACAAATGCAGTTGCTTCTGGTCAAGGACTTTCGTCTGTTCCGCCGCGATGCGGTGCAATGGTCGCAGTTTCTGATCTTCTTCGGGCTGCTGGTGCTCTACTTCCTGAACATCCGGCGTTTCAGCTATGACATTCGCCATATCGGCTGGATCAACATGGTGGCGTTCTTGAACCTTGCGGTGGTGGGCCTGCTGATGTCGACCTTCGCGACGCGATTCGTCTTCCCCATGGTCAGCCTTGAAGGCCGTCGGTTCTGGATTCTCGGGCTGATGCCCGTGCGTCGCGAGACGATCCTGTGCGAAAAGTTCCTCTTCGCCGTCGGCGGTTCGATGGCGCCCTGCGCCGCGCTGATCCTGTTGAGCGACGTGATGCTCCGCGTTGCGCCGGTGGTATTGGCCAGCCATCAGCTTACTTGCTTGATCCTGTGCGTGGGCCTTTCGGGCATCGCCGTGGGATTGGGCGCCAGGCTGCCGAACTTCCACGAGCCCTCGCCCGCCCGGATCGCCGCCGGCTTCGGCGGCACGCTCAGCCTGATCGTCAGCACGCTCTACATCCTGGCCGTGGTGCTGCTGACCGCGCTGCCGTGGCACTTCTACCTGGCCGCCCAGCAGACCCGGCGGGTCGTGGGCGACGCCGAGTTCGCCTCGATAGGAAGGTGGCTGACGTTCTGGGTGCTGGCCGGAACCGCCGGCAGCATGGTGTTGGGCGCACTGGCCACCGTGCTGCCGCTGCGCATCGGCTTTCGTGCGTTCCGCCGGCTGGAGTTCTAGCGCGGCGCGCAAAACCATAAAGCCGCGACCGGTGGTCGCGCCAAAGGACAATGCGACCGCTGGTCGCGAAAAAAAGCGACGCGTCCTCTATCCTTCCGCCTGAAAAAAGCCCGGCGCAAACGTTCCCCGCACCGGGGTTTCCGGCTCTTGGTGAGAATTCCTTGGCCGTGTCGCGCCATTTACCAGACCGTCGCGAGCGACTCGATGTGCTGAAGCACGATCGTCTGGTCGGCAAGGCTGAGCTTCTTCAGCGGGACGCGGAAATAACGCCCGTCGGTCTGCTGAAGCCGAACCGTATTGCCGTTGACTACGCCGACAAACTTCGCTTCGAGGCGATACTTGCCGGTAATGTCGCTCCACGTCCGCGCGCCTTTCAACTCACCGCCGCTGAACGGGTCGTCCGTCGCTTCCGCGGGCGGTTCAGCGGCCGGCGCCGCGGGTGGCTCGGGCGCCGGTGGTGTTGGCGGCTCGGCTGCCGGTTCCTCAGTTGGTGGTTCGACAGCAGGTTCCGCAGGCGCCTCAGGCGCCGGTGGTGTTGGCGGCTCGGCTGCCGGCTTCTCAGTTGGTGGTTCGACAGCAGGTTCCGCAGGCGCCTCAGGAGCCGGTGGCGCCGGCGGCTCGGGTGTCGGCTTTTCTGCGGGTTTTTCGGCCGGCTTTTCCGCAGGCTCCTCCGCCGGTTTCTCCACAGGCTCTCTGACCGGTTTTTCAGCGGGCTCCGGCGCCGGCTCCTCTGCTGGAGGCGCCGGTTGCAAAGGCGCGGCCTTGGGCGCTTCCGGGGCCTCGACGGTCATCGCAGCTTCTTCGCCGGCTACTGCCGGGACGCACGTGGCCGGCTGACAGGTCGCCGGCATGCAGCACCTTGGCACGCGGCAGCAGCGGCGGACACGGCAGCGACTGTACAGGCCGTTCATGCACCTGCGCGCCCAAACCGCGTCGGTGGCGACAAACAGCGTCGCCACCATGATCGCAAAACTCACCCCTAATTTTCGTCCCATCTCGAACACCCTCCTGTTCGCTAAAGGAAAGAAATAAACCCAACGCGGCCGCAAGCCGCAACACATAGTCCTATCGAATGTGCAAACTGCGTAAGCGCTGAAAACTCATGCTCAAGTCTTGGGCAGGGCAAGAGATCAGTTTACCTAGTTTTTCTCGCCGTTGCAATCGGCAGGGTGATTTCTTGTGTGAAGGGATTCGGGATTCGGGGTTCGAGATTCGAGATTGGGGCCGAGTTCCAACCCCCAATCCCCCAGCCCAAATCCCTAAGTTCTTATGCAGCAGCCAGTTCGATCTCATTGACGGACCGCTACGATCCCCGTGGGAGCATTTTCCGCGCGAGTGCCAAACGTCGCGCCGGGCTGGAACTCGGCCGCGATTTCCGCCCTATTGAGTGTTCTCACTAATCCAATCCCGTTGGTCCCAGGCCATGAAAACACCATGAAATCACGTTCAACCACCATTCTGGCCGTCCGGCACGCGGGGGTCGTCGCCATCGGCGGCGACGGCCAGGTCACGCTCGGCGAGTCGATCATGAAGGCCGACTCCTGCAAGATCCACCGTCTGATGGACGACAAGGTTATCACCGGGTTCGCCGGCGCCAGCGCCGACGCCTTCGCGCTGATCGAGCGGTTCGAGGCGAAGTTGAAGGACTATCCGGCGAACGTCCCGCGCGCGGCGACCGAACTGGCCAAGGAGTGGCGCACCGATCGCGTCTTGCGGCGTTTGGAGGCATTGTTGGCGGTGGTCGACGCCCGGCACACCTTGCTGGTGACCGGCAACGGCGACGTGATTCAGCCGACCGACGGCATTTTGGGGATCGGCTCGGGCGGCAACTATGCGGTGGCCGCCGCCCGCGCGCTGGTCGCCCATTCCAAGCTGGGCGCCGCCGAGATCGTGCGGACTGCGCTGAGCATCGCCGCCGACATCGACGTCTACACGAATACGAACATCGTCGTGGAGGAATTGACATGCGAGACTTGACGCCTCGGCAAATCGTCACCGAGCTGGACCGGCACATCATCGGCCAGGACGACGCGAAGCGGGCGGTGGCCGTCGCCATCCGCAACCGTTGGCGCCGGCAGCAGCTTTCCGGCGACATGCGGCAGGAAGTGGCGCCGAAGAACATCATGATGATCGGTCCCACCGGCGTGGGCAAAACCGAGATCGCACGCCGGCTCGCCAACCTGACCGGCGCGCCGTTCATCAAGGTCGAGGCGAGCAAGTACACCGAGGTCGGCTACTACGGCCGCGACGTCGAGAGCATGATCCGCGAGCTGGTCGACAGCGCAATCGCCCTGGTCCGCGAGCAGGAGCGCGCGGCGATCGAGGACGAGGCCCAACGCCGCGTCGAGGACCGGCTGCTCGATCTGCTCGTGCCGCCCCCGCCGGCCTTCGACGCCGCGGCCGACAGTCCCGATTCACCCGACCGCTACGAGCGCACCCGGGAGAAGATGCGGGCGATGGTCGCGTCCGGCGAGATGGACAACCGGCGTGTCGAGTTGCAGTTGGAGCAGAAGGCCGTGCCGATGATGTTCACCGGCGTCGGCATGGAGCAGATGGACGTCGACCTGCAAGGCATGTTCGAGAAGATCATCCCCAAGAGCACCACGCGACGCGAGATGATGGTCGTCGAGGCCCGAAAGGTGCTCTTCGAACAGGAGTGCGACGCGCTGATCAACCAGGAGAAGGTGCATGCGGCCGCCATCGAACTGGCCGAGAACACGGGCTTGATCTTCATCGATGAGCTCGACAAGGTCGTCGCCAGCGAGAAGACGCACGGCGCCGACGTCTCGCGCGAGGGCGTACAGCGCGACCTGCTGCCGATTGTCGAAGGCTCCACCGTGCAAACCCGCTACGGGTTCGTCAAGACCGACCACATCCTGTTCATCGCCGCCGGGGCGTTCCACCGCGCCAAGCCGAGCGACCTGATGCCCGAGCTGCAGGGCCGGTTTCCCATCCGCGTCGAACTCAGCGATCTCACGAAGAACGACTTCGTTCGCATCCTCACCGAGCCGAAAGGCGCGCTGACGAAGCAGTACCGGGCGTTGCTCGAAACCGAAGGCGTCGAGCTGGTCTTCAGCGCCGACGCCGTCGAGGCCCTGGCCGACTTCGCCTATCAGGTGAACCAGGCGACGCAGAACATCGGCGCCCGGCGGCTCTACACGATCATGGAGCGGACGCTCGAAGAACTCAGCTTCGACGCGCCCGAAATGAAGCGGGGCCGCGTCGATATCAACGCCGCGTACGTCCGCCAGCGGCTCGAAAAGCTGTCC
>JAUWWA010000260.1 GCA_030617125.1 Pirellulales bacterium
AGTCGGCACGGGGATTGGTGGGCGCCGTCAGGCCGTTGACCGCCAACGCCGATCGCTCGGCAAAGTCCAACGTATCAGGTACCTTTGCCTCGTACTTCCGGCCCGCATATTCGGGCAGCCTGATCTTGGGCACTTCAGACTGGATGTACCTGATTTGGGAACTCCGCTTGGCTTCAGCCTCCTTATCCGACGCTCGGGCCGGGCATCCAATTCCGAAGCATGTCGGCGCGCCGACCACTGCGACAATCGCAAGTCTGACGCCGAGCGCAAATGTACTGTTCTTCCCAAAAGCTGAATACATGGGAGTTGTCCTTTCGTAACTGTTCATAACATACTGTTCTTCAGGTTCATAACATTACGCTATTATCACAGTCATTCAGTCCCGGCCGATACAGACGATGATGGCTGGGACCGTCAACTTGGCTAACGACACAATGAATACCGGCATTATCCATGGATTGGTCCTTCCGTACCGAAAGACCGACGAGCCAATTCAGGAACATGTCGTGCTGGGCATCTTGGAAGTGGCTGAGATCGTCGGGGGTCAGATGAATGAGTGCGTCGGTCCTTCCCTCGGCTTGCCACGCCTTGCGAGCGCGCTGAACGCACGCAACGACGTCCGCGAAGTTCGCATGGCGATCCCGCGCTTGCGAGACGATCAGGCAGGGCCGCGGGGCCACGAGCGACAGCAGGTCGTCGTAATCGTAGGGAATCTCGCGTTCTCGGCCGTTGTACAGCCCCAGCTTTGGCAGCAGCGCATACCACTCCCAGAGGGGACGGATGCCGCCAGTCGGTTTTGCGTCGGTATTGGTACGCAGTGGAGTGAACCCCGAGAAGCACGCTACGCCGGCGATCCGTTCGTCTAGCGTGGCGGAATACAGGGCCAGCATGCCGCCCAGCGAATAGCCCAACAAGTAGATTTGCTTCCGGTCGATGGTGGGCAACTCGCGTTGCGACCGGCCTTTGGCATCAACGACGAAATCGACAGCCGCCCGCACGTCATGCACCATGCGCCCCAACTTCGACCATCGGGGATACTGCTGGTAGAAGTCGCGGCCTTCGAACAGGCGCGTGCCAAAGCCGACCTGATCGAAGGCCAGGACTGCAAAGCCGCGGCTGGCGACATAATGGTAGGGCGTTCTCATCGCGGTTTGACCCCAGGGGATCACCGCGTCGTAGCACGAACAATAGCCCATCGGCCAGTTGTACGGATGGAGCCAAATCACCGCCGGAAGCGGTTGATGCGTCTTGGTGCCGTAGTACAGGTTTCCGCGCACGCCGTCGCCAAACACGACGGGGATGCGGGCCGTATCAGGGCTCGCATACCTGTCGGGGTCGCGGTCTTCGCCAAACCCCTCGATCTCCTGCGGACGGGTGAGAAACGGCTCCTCGACGGCAGATGGAATCCGGTCGGGTGCACGGCCCAACATCCAACCGATCCGCGCGAGGATCTCGGTCCGGTCGCCTGTGGAGGCTGGCGTTTGCGGAAGTTCCAAGTCGTCGACTGCTTGCTGTGCCTTCCAGGCCGGCCAATCGAACTGGTGAATCAGCTTTGGCTCAGGAAAAGCGTCGGCACGGACCGCGCCACGTCCGAAGCTCAGATCGATCCAATCGAGATTGCGGCGGCGGTGTTCGTCGCTGATCGGCCCGTGGCCGCCTTGCCGGTAATCGAGGCACAGGTTCTCCGGCCGGCCAAGCAACGCATAGACCTTCTTGCCCTCGCGATAGGCACGTTCCGCGGCAAAGGTGACATCGCAATCGTCGTTGTACGCCGTGTGGAGCAGACACCGTCGCGGGGCGATCAAGGCCAGCCAACCGTGCGAATCGATCGGCATCTCGTGTTCGCGGCCATTGTACTGCCGCAGACTTTGCAGGAGCCACTCGCGGGGGAGGTAACCGCACGTCTCGCCGCCTTCACAATGCGAGGAAAACCGGTAGGCCCACGATCCGGCACTGCGGGCGACCACGCACGTGATGCGGTCGTCGAAGGCGGCCGCAGTCAACGACTGCTTGGCGTAGCGCGAAAAGCCGATGACGGCCACGTGATCCTCGGCAACACGGTACCCGAACTTCGGGTCGAGCAAGTAGTCGAGCGCCCGGCTGGCCAGCCATGCCTTCGTGGAGAATTCCGTCCACGTGGCATCGGGGTATTCCGCGCGGAAGCGTTGCCACACCTTCTCGTAATCGGGATAGGCCGCCTCTTGGTGCATGTGATCGAGACCGGGGTAGAGGACTACGATGTAGCCGCGCTGGAGGGCGACTTCGGCCCAGCCGATCTGGTAAAACCGCGGCGCGGTCAGCAGCACGGGGAAAGGACCGTCGCCCTTGGGCACCCAGACCCACATCTCGAAAGACACCTTGTTCTTGGTGTCGAATGTGAGCCTGACCTGCCGGTGCAGCGATCCATCCTCCTTCTTCTGTTCCTGAAGCACCTCGGCTTGAACGATCGCGGGGACGTGTTGGGGATACGTGCCGTGGAAAGTCTCCACCAGCAGCCGGCGAATCTCCGCCTTGCGCCGAGTCCAGTCTTCCTTGGTCTTGACTGTCGTGCCGTCGAGGAACTCCAGCAGCGGTGGGAGGTCCGCCTTGCGGTAGGCGCGTGTCTGCTGGTTTGACTGAGCAACGCCATTCGTTGTCAGCAGCAATGCGCCGGCGCCGGCGATTGTCCCCAGCAGAAACTCCCTCCTCGTTTGCTGACACGCCGTCACGTCGGTTGCAGGGGGAAAGGCGAATCCTAACCGCAAGCTTCTGTCCATTCCGCTTATCCTTTCAAGGCCGGCCGAGCGTGCCGCCCGCTTTGACTCCGCTGGGAAGGGTGAATTGGTAGGTGGCGGGAGCGGTGGCCGGCTCGGCAGTGATACGGCGGGTCGCAGGCAATTGGGCCCCTTCCGGCAGCACGATGTAGCGTCCCCCCGGCTTCGTCTCGAACTCGAGGACCTCGCCGGCGATGTTCCGCGACGGGCCGTCCACCTGCCGGACCTGGCACGGTTTGCCCCACGGATTCCGCAGCCGGCACTTTTCTCCGCGCCGCGACTGGATCTCGACAAACTCAACCTTGCCCTGCCGGATCGCGCTGGAGACCAGGAATCCTCCGCGGGCCAACAGACGGTACGCGGCGTCCCAACTCTGGGGCCATGCCGGGAACACGCTGATGACCTCCGGCTCGCCGGGCCGCGGCGCCACGCTTTGCAGCAACGCCTCGTTGACGGCCATGCTGATGCTGCCAAGGTGTTCAATCGAAGGGTCGGTGGGGCCCTCGAAATTGCTAAACCCGTTGCAGTGTGGATTGTAATGAAAATAGTAACTCGCCAGAATTGCGGGCAGGTCTTCGCCGCGCCCCGTTCGGGAACCGACGATCGGCGTCCGCGTAGCGCTGCCGAAGATCGCCCCGCCCCATGGTTTGTCGGTCAGCATGCTGACGCGGAACGAGTTGACCTCGGCAAATCTATGGGCGATGCGGTCGGTCTCGGGCTCGCGCGTCTCGAGCGTCCAGTCCTCGAACGGGAAGATGGGCCACATTAACCCTTCGCCCGGATCGGGCTGGACGTGACCCGACGGACCCTTATGCCCGACCGACCAGATGTCCGGCTTGGCCACGCCCACGCTTTGTGGATCGCTTCCCATGGGATAAGGTGCCAGATTGTCGAGGAAGTCCTGCCACTTGGCTCTCAGATCGGCATCCACACCGAGGATCTCGGCGGCGCGAATCGCCAGGGGCGCCGTGCCGCGGACGGCGGCCAGGTCGGTCAGCCCGTCGTTGACGCCCCAATAACTTTCGTGCTGGTTCAGACCGTAGAAATGGTATTGTCCGTCTTTTTCTTTCATTTTCTTGGCCTCGTCCGTCATAGCAAGGCCGCGGTAGAACTCCACCGTGCCCTTCAGCAGCGGGTAGGCGTGGGTGCGCAGCCATTCGCGGTCGCCGGTGTAGCGATAACGCCACCAGGCTTGAACGGCAATTTCCGAACCGGAGGACGCGATATGGCTGGTCCATGAGTACCTACCGCCTTCCCTCGGCAAGGTGGTATCGAAAGACTTCAAACCGCCGTCGAAAGTGCCATAGGACAAAGCTCGGGGAGAAAGCTCCGTGTTCGGTTTTCTCCCGAACCAGACATCCTGGTATTCAGCCGCCACGTCGTCGGGCA
>JAUWWA010000030.1 GCA_030617125.1 Pirellulales bacterium
AGCAACTCCAACAGAAGGCCGCCGAGGCGAAGATCAAGGACCTGGAAGGCAAACTCATGTTGGCCGCAAGCAATCGCGAGTACCAAGTCTTCAAGGACCAGATCGCCGCCAAGAAGATGACCAACAGCGTGCTGGACGACGAGATTCTCGAAGGCTGGGAGAAGATCGAGCAGTTCCAGAAGGAGATCGCCAAGGCCGAGGCCGATCTGGCCAAGGCCCGCGAGAAGGCCGAAAAGACCCGCGCCGAGGTCGAGCGGCAGCAGCCGCTGATCGAAGACGACATCCGGCGGCTCGAAGCGGAGTTGACCGACGGTGAAGGTTCGATGCCCACAGACATCCGGGCGTTGTACGATCGCGGGGTTCGCCAGCGAGGCGAAGACGCCCTGGCGGCGGTCGAAAACGAATACTGTAGCGGCTGCCATCAGCATGTGCCGCTGAACGTGTGTGCCGAAATCATGCTCGACCACCCGATGTTCTGCAAGAGCTGCGGTCGGCTGCTCTATATGTCCGAAGACGCTGCGCTGGGTGAGTAGGCGTCGCAGCGGTCCAGCGCCTGGTGGACGGCGTCGATCAAGCAGGCGTGCATCATGCCCGCGCCGGGCCGCACCGCGAGGTCCTCGGGGGCGGCCCCCCCGGCACTCATCAACAGAAAGACGGCTACCGGTTACATCCGGAACATGGCGAATTCCCGGCGATTCACACCTCGGGAATGATGACCGGCTCGCGGTAGAAACCCTTGACCAGCTCGTTCGCCTTGTTGTTGACCTTGAAGCACTCGTTGTCGCGGTCGATTTCGAGCCACGGCCCGAGCGTGACCGTCTTGGCGTCGACGTCGACCTCGTGGGCCTTTAAGTGGGCAAGGAAACGATCGTACATCTCGTTGAAGATCGGCACGTCTTCGACCTGTTCGCGCATTTCGGCCTGTGTAGCTTTATTGCCCAGCCGATATGAGATGTTGCCCAGCCCGATGACGCCAACGCGGATCTCGTCGTTGGCCCCGAGGACGCTTCGCGCGGCGACCATGGGAAAACTTATGGCTGCGGTTGCCGCGGCGGAATTCTTGATGAACTCTCTGCGTGTGATTGGCATGGCGGAGTTTCTCCTTGCAAAGGGATATAGGTTGCTGAGTTTGCCTCCCGCTGTGGCGAGAGCCCCTGCGTCTCCCACGGCTTGTCCGCCGGAATCACGATCCCGCGCGGCTGGGGATGATGGAGCACGCGCTGAAAACCGGTGCTGCGCTCGATGATGTAGTCGTCGAGGAACAACTCCCAGTGGGGTTCTGGCGGCTCTGTTTGATTGCGCT
Source organism: Pirellulales bacterium (assembly GCA_030617125.1). Classification (GTDB taxonomy): domain Bacteria; phylum Planctomycetota; class Planctomycetia; order Pirellulales; family Thermoguttaceae; genus JAUWWA01. The sequence goes on from JAUWWA010000030.1 coordinate 1,304, forward strand.
TCGGCGAGACCGGCTCCGCGTCGGCTCGTAAGGGGACACAGAGGGTGGCGCAAAGGGCCAGCAACGTCACAGCCATCGTTAAGCATTTTTTCATAACTCGTTCTCCTTTGGAGCTTGGACCGGTTCGTCAGTAGCGTGTACTACTCGGGGAACCGTTCACGGTTTCTCAGGGTTCTCGGGACCTCCCCGAGCAGGATTGCCCGGCTCTCATTGTGTTGATTGTAAGCAGGCGCATCAGGACTTGCCAAGGTTCTGGCCGTTCCTCGCGGAAGAATTTCCCGGGAAATTTGTCAAGCAAAATTTCCCGGATTTTGGACAATTTTCGTCGAGTGCGAGCCGGATTTTCAAGTCGAGCAATAACCTGACCGAACAGGCGATTCGGTTCGTGGTCATCGACCGGTGGATTACCCACTGGAGACTTGGCGCGGCCGTAAGTCGCCTGGAGTCTCCGTGGCGCCTTTCCGCACTGCGTGAACAGTCACCTATCCCGTGGGCTCCCGCAGCCGGTTTCGAGGCGCCGGGAAGTTGACGAAGTGCCGGGCTTGGCCGCCGCGGAGGACCGCCTCCACGTCTCGGCAGACCGCGGCGACCACCCGATGTTGGGCCTCGTCCGTGAAGGCCGCGATGTGTGGAATGAGGATGACGTTCGCCATCGTGTCCAGCGCGTTGCTTTGGGGCGGCTCGTGTTGACGAACGTCGAGCGCGGCCCCGGCGATCTTGCCTTCCTCGAGTGCGCGAAGCAAACCCGATTCTTCAACGACGTCTCCCCGCGCCACGTTGACAAAAAAGGCCGTGGGCTTCATCCGGCAAAAGCAATCGTAGTCCAAAAGGCCCTGGGTCGTTTCCGTGCTGGGGAGATGACAGGTCAGGAAGTCCGCCCGGGCCAGCAACTGCTCCAGGTTGACCATCTTGGGCCGCAATTCGGCGACTGTCAGGGCGTCCGGGTCGACCAGCGGATCGCAGGCCGTCAGATTCATGCCGAAGGCGGCCGCCCGACGCGCGGTCAAGAAGCCGATCCGGCCGAACCCCAGCACGCCCAAGGTCTTGTCGTAGAGTTCCGTTCCGGTAAACGCGTTGCGGTCCCAACCGCCGTCTTTGACGTGCCGGTCCGCGGCGGGAATCTTCCGTGCCAGGGCCAGCATAAGCCCCACGGTTAGTTCCGCCACCGAGATCGCGTTCTGCATCGGGGTGTTGCTGAGGACCACTCCGGCGGCCGTGGCGGCTTCCACGTCGATGTTGTCCAAGCCCGCGCCGGCGCGGGCGATGATCTGTAGCCTGCCGCCAAGACGGATCAGTTCGGCGGTGACTTGGGTTTGGTTCCGGACGATCAGCGCCTTGGCTTCCGGTATCCGCTGTGCCAGTCTGTCCGGATACTGCCAGAGCGCCGGCTCAAAGGCCACGTCGAACGCACTGCCCAACGCCGTCATCGGCGATCCCACGATGTTTTCGGTGATCAGCACCTCGGCCATGTTATCGTCTCACCTTTGGGGGCTGTTTGGCTGCAAATCAAACGAGACGCCATACTCCTCGCAGAGGCCGTGTAGCTCATTGACTGTCTGCGGGTCGATGGGGACCCCATGCTGTCGATTGAACTGGGCCTTGCGGAATTCCGGCTCGCCGGGTACGAGGATTTCGTCCACCCCGGAGCGTCGACGGCAGGACTTGATGCGATCGATCATCCGGTCGACCCGCCGGCGGAGCGACTTCGGGTCCATGAAGGCCGCAATGTCTAACAGGCAGAAGAAGTGGCCCACGTTCTGCGGTCGGTCCATGTGCTTGTACATCGAGCCGACTTCACTGCCTATTGCGGCGCCGGAAAGGACGCCCGAGAACAGCTCGACCATGGTTGCCAGGGCGGTCCCCTTGTGTCCGGCCATGGCCAGCACGGTTCCGGCCAGCGCGGCGGCGGGGTCGGTGGTCGGGTCGCCTTGGGGGTCGAGGGCCCAGCCTTCCGGTATGGGCCGGCCCGCCTTCCGGGCGGCGATGATGTTGCCCCGGGCGACCAACGAGGTGGCCAGATCGATCTTCAGCGCAAAGCCCTTGCCGGTCGGGAAGGATGCGGCGATCGGATTGGTCCCAAAGAAAGCCTCGCATCCGCCTGCCGGCGACATGGCCGGCTCGCAATTCGTCATGGCCACCAGCACCATGTCTTGCTCGGCAGTTCGATTGCAGTAGTAAGACAGAGCCCCGAAATGCTGTGAACGTCGAATCGTGGCGGCAGCGACGCCGTACTCCCCGGCCAAGGGGACGAGCCGGTCGAGTGTCTTGACGGCCTGAACCTGCCCCAGCCCATTATTGGCGTTGACCACCAGGACGGCAGGCCGCAGGGTCTGGATGCCAAGTTCCGCGGCCGGGTCGATCAGCCCCTGCTGGATTCGGCGAAGATAGATGTTCAGCCGGGAAACGCCGTGGGTCGAAGCCCCGTGCACGTCGGCGTCCACCAGCGCCTTGGCCAGAATGCCGGACTCGGCCTCGGGAACACCTGCCGCCACGCCCAGCCGGCTCACGAGGCGTTCCACCGAGGAAATCGGATATTGCTGATTGCTGTTCATTCTTTCTCGAGGCGATCTAAGTCGGAGTAGCAATGAGTTAATGCCTCGACCGGCTGAAGCACCACGCTTCACCGTGCTGTAGAATCGGCCGCGCCGGCAGCCCGATCCAGACGTCATGCCGGGTGAGCATCCACCGGGCGACTTGCGGGATCGGCCGGTAGGTCCAGCCAGACGCGCGCCACAGCGCCGAGGACCCCAGCAGCCCGCCCACACGCGCGCCGAGCACCACGTAGTGGCGCACAAACGGGCAAGCCAGGACCGCCTCGTCCACGGCGGCGCCGAGCGGCACGAAGCAGCCCAGCACCACCGCAGGGCGATACCGCTGGAGCGCCTCGGCAGCCGACGCCCGCTCGACGGCGGAACCGGCAGGCGGGTCGGCGTCGGTGGCTGCCAAGGGCACTCCGCCCGCCGCCAGCGCCTCGGCCAGTTCGCCGCGGCCCGCACATACTTCCAAGATCAGCGGCTCACCCGGACGGCGGAGCCACTGAGCCAGACTCGCCACGAAATCCCGGTTAATCAGGAGGAACCGGTCGGCCTGCGCGCAGGCGTCCAGCCAACCGTCGGTGTGCTCGGCGGCGGCAATCTCTTGCAGTTGCGACTCGAACGTCGGCAAGGCGGCCGTGACGGTCATTGCGCTACCCATGTTTGGTGCTTCCAGGTCGCAAGCGGCGTTAGCTCAGACGCTCGGACCGCAACGGTTGATGGCGAAAGCGTTGAACTCCCGCAACGCCTCGGCCTTGGTCATCTTGCCGTCGCAAGTGTCGAGCACCTCGTCAAGCAGGCGCTCACCCGCCTCCTCCAACGACGTTCCTTCAAACATGTCGGAGACGTCCACTTCCATGGTGTCTTGCATCTTCTCCCACGACTCCCGGTTGCCGGTCAGTCGCATGGTGATCATCAGGGGGTGGTTGATGGTGTGCCCGCCGCCGGTGCTGAAGCTCATCACCTGGGCTCCGGCCGCCGCGATGCCGGTGATGCTTTCGCCGCCGTGGCCCGGCGTATCCATCAGCCACAATCCTGCTTCCTGTCCGATCGGTTCGGCATACTCGACGGCGCCGACGATGGTTTTGGCGCCCCATTTCTGCATCGCGCCGAGCGACTTCTCCTCGATGGTCGACAGACCACCGGCGATGTTGTCGCCCGTGGGCTGGCTGCCTCGCATGTCCACGCCACAGGCGAGGATGTTCTTCTCCATGCGCTCGATGAATCCCAGCAGTGTCCGGGCGACTTCGGGGGTCTTGGCGCGAGCCTTGATCAACTCTTCGCCGCCGATCATTTCGGTGGTCTCGGCGCCAAGGGCTCGGCCGCCGGCCTCGATGATGCGGTCGCACACCCAGCCGACGCACCGGTTGTGGGCAAGCCCGCTGGTCACGTCGCTGGTGCCGCAGTTGAATCCGTAGATCAGTTTGCTAAGCGGCGTTTTCTCCCGCGGCTGCGCGTTGATCTTGCGGTTGAACTCCACGGCCAGGCGAGCGGATTTCTGCAACGCCGCCAGGGCTCCGCCCTCGTGGCGAATGTTGACCACTTCGACCGGCTTGCCGCTTTGGGCCACCTCCTGGGCAATGTCGTCGGCCGTGCAACCCTGTTCCTTGAAATGATCGACGACGATCACGGCCCCCGCGTTGGGATTGCGCCCGGGGCCGACCAGTGTCTTAAAGGTTTGGGCTAAGTCAGGGGCGATCTGGCAGCGTCCCAGGGGATGCACGATGGGAATGGTGTTCTGCACCATCCACACCACGCGCTCGCACGTCGGGTTGGCGTAGAGCGTACCACTGAGCATCAAGACGTAGTTGCGAATTCCCACCTGGCCGTCGGGCCGCGGATAGCCGTAGAAACAGTCTCTCACGATTCAGCTCCTGGGGTTAAGAACATCTTGCCGCTTCCACACTGAAGCATCGGGCGCATTGCTACGGAGACGACTGGAGGTCTCCGCGGCCGCGGTTTGACTCGATATTGTGCACGTGGACGTACTGCCCCTGTTGGATGTCGCAAGAGGCCCGGCCGATGTTCATGCCGTACTTGATAATCGGATCGCCGGCCTTGAGGTTCTTGGCGGCGAACTTATGGTTGGCGGGGATGTTTTCCAGAAGGATCACCTCCCGCGTCTCCCGGCGCCCGTCGACCGTGCACTCCACCGGTTCGTCCTTGTCGGCAGCCCCGATGAGGTTGGCGACGTTGTCGTCGGGATGAATGATCATCGCCGTGTGTTTCATGTGTCCATCTCCCATGAAGAAATCAGGCCTACCACGCTCGGGTCCGCCGCCAGGCCAAGTGAATTCGAAAGGCCTCGGCCGCCGCCACACCCGATTGGCGGCCGCGGGCCTCACATTGACGAAGGATTTGCTCCTCCAGCGGCGAGAAATCGCGCTGGCCGCCCCGCTGGAGTTGGCTCTTGTGACAGGCCAGCATACGACGTTTGACGTCGACGTGATCGCTAATATCGACGAAGAATCCGGGCGAGAAACCCATCATGTTCACCGTGTCCATCCACCACAGGGCCGGCTGCGTCTCCAGGGCCGGACTCGCCGTCACGTGGCCCCTGGACGTGCAAAACCAACTGGCCGCCTCGGCCAAGGCGCCGGCCGCGCGGTGGTCGGCGTGGTAGTCTTGCAGCCAGTGGGCCAGCACCAGTGTCGGTTGGAATTGGCGAAACAATTCGACTAGCTCCCGGCGCCGGACCGGCTCGTCGAGCAATTCGCCGTCGGGCACATCGCCGTACAGAAGCCGGGCGCGGAGCGTCTCGGCGGCCGCGTCCATCTCCCGCCTTCGCACTGCGGCGAGGTCTGCTATGGCCTCAGCCGGTTGACCTTTGTCACCGCGGCAGAGCACGCAGAGGCCGATCTCCGCGCAGTGTGCCTTGCCCCGGGACAGCGTTCCCGCGCAGAGCGATTCGGCATCGTCCGGGTGGGCGACGACCGCCAGAATCCGCTCCTGAGAGAAGTCCAGTCGCATGGTACGATTACCGTGGTCTGATGTCAGGCACTTCGGCGACGAAATCAGCCATCGTGACGATTGCATCGCCGTGCGTGCGCAGGAGTGAAGCGGGGCAAGCCGCCGTCACCGGCCCGTGCAACACCCGGCGCACCACCGCCCGTTGCCAGGGCCGATTGCAGTAGAACCGACACTGACGCGATGCCAGGATCTCCTTCATTCCTACCGTAATCGCCCGGCAGGGCACCACCGAGATCTCACCGCCGACGGTGTTCGCGTTAATCGTGCGGGTTTCCCGGCTGAGGCTGAGCACTCGGGTGGGCAGCGCGGCGAACTGCTCGACCGACATGGTCTCGCCCGGCTCGGGCGGTTCGTTGAACGCCATGTGGCCGTTGATTCCGATGCCGCCCAGACAGACGTCCACACCCCCGCGCCGGTCGATGAGCCGGCGGATCGCGTCGGGGTCGCCCGGATCGGGAAAGACCCGGTTTTCGGGCCGGGGCGCTAGGTCGGGGCGGAGCAAGTCGTAGAACTTCCGGTTCATGTAGCCACGGAAACCCAGGGGATGGTCCAGATCGACCCACGCGTCGTCGTCCGTGAGGTACTCGTCCATGTTGATCAGCACGACGTCGCGCCAGTCGCTCTGCTGTTGGTTGATCATCTCTGCCAGGATCGGGTACTGATCAACCGGGCCGACGGGTACGATCATCGTCGCGCTGCGGCCGGCGCTGCGGGATTGCTCGACGGCCGCCATCATGGCCTCCGCGATGTCCCGGGCGATTGCCTGCACGTCGCCGGAGATCCGTACTTGGAGCGGTGTGCCCTGGCCGAGTCTTTCCGGCGGAACGTTGAGGTAATCGGGTATCTTCATCTTTATGCATCAACCCCCAGGGAAATGTGCTTGGTCTCCAGAAATGCATCCAGCCCCTCGATGCCCAGTTCGCGTCCCCAACCGCTCTGCTTCAAACCGCCGAACGGGCACTGGCTCGTGGCCGGCACCGTCTCATTGATGCCGATGGTGCCCGCCTCCAAGGACTCAGCCAACCGCCATACGCGGGAGATGTCGCTTGTGAAGGCATAGGCGGCCAGGCCGTATTGGGTCGCGTTGGCTTGCTCGATCGCTTCCTGCTCATCGTCGAAGGGACAAACGGGCACGACCGGGGCAAACGTCTCCTCGTGCATGCACAGGGCATCGTCGGGAACGTCGGTCAACACGGTCGGTTCCAGGAAGTAGCCTTCGGTGCTGCCTTCCCAGCGTCGCCCGCCACAGAGGATGCGTGCTCCCTTGGAGACGGCTTCGTCGATATGCTTCACGGCGTTGTGCAAGGCCCGCTCATCGATGAGCGGTCCGATCTCCACCCCCTCCTGTAAACCGTCGCCTACCTTCAAGGCTCTCGTTTCTTCGACGAGCGATTGGAGAAACCGCTCGTAGATCGACCGGTGGACATAGACCCGATTGGCGGCGATGCACGACTGGCCCGTGTTGCGGAACTTGGCGATCAGTGTTCCGGCCACCGCCTGATCGATCCTTGCATCGTCGAACACCAACACCGGCGCGTGCCCGCCCAACTCCAGCGAGAGCTTCTTGATGCTCCGGCCGGCTCCGGCGATCAGGAGGCGGCCAACTTCCGTTGACCCGGTGAAGGTGATCTTGCGGCAGGTGGGGTTTTCGAGCATCTCGGCGGCGATTTCCGTGGCTTTGCCGACGACGAGTTGAAACACACCCGGCGGCAGCCCGACTTCGTGGACCGCCTCGGCCAGCATCACCGCGCAGAGCGGGGTGGCGCTGGCCGGCTTGAGCACCACCGGACAACCGGCCGCCAGCGCCGGCGCTGCCTTGCGGACCGAAAGCACCAAGGGGAAGTTCCAAGGGGCAATCGCACCCACAACGCCTACCGGCGTTCGGATGACCATGTGCCGCTTGCCTTCCACCTGATGCGGCACGATTCGGCCATACACCCGCTGGGCCTCGCCGGCAAACCAGCGGAAGTGGTCCACCGTCATCGCCACCTCGCCCCGGCTCTGGGCCAGCGGCTTGCCGTTCTCCAACGTGATTGTCCGGGCCACGTCGTCCGTGCGGCGCTCGAGCACGTCGGCGATCTTCCGCAAGTACTGGCCGCGCCGTCTGCCGGGCAGTCCTCTCCAGGCGGGCCAGGCAGCCACGGCGTCTTCCAGGGCTTGGCGCACCTCGGCGCGCCCGACCGTCCCCACTTGGCCGAAAACCTCGCCCGTGGCCGGGTTGACGATTCCAAGCGGATCGCGGGGCTCGATCCACTTGCCGTTGAGATACAGTCTCCCGATCCGGGCAGCTTCAGAAGCAGACATGAGTTTCAGTCCCCGCTCCAAAACGGCTAGGTCAGTTTGTCTTGCGGCACGCGCTTCCAGTCTTCCAGGAAGAGCTTGACGGCGACGTCGGTCAACGGATGCTCGTAGAGTTGCTTCATCACGTCGAAGAACATGGTGCAGACATCGGCGCCGGCCAGGGCCGCTTCCAAAACGTGGATAGGATGGCGCACGGCGGCCACGATGATCTGCGTTGAAAACCCGTAATTTCCGTAGATCGTCCTGATTTGCCGCACCACGTCCATGCCCACTTGACCCACGGCGTCCAGCCGGCCGACAAACGGGCTGACGTAAGTCGCCCCACACTTGGCCGCCAGCAGGGCCTGCAACGGCGAGAACGTGACCGTAACGTTCGTCTTGACGCCCTCGGCCGCAAGACGCTTCACGGCCTTCAGACCCTCGCGCATAATCGGCACCTTGACCACAACGTTGTCGGCCATGGCGGCCAAGCGCCGGGCTTCCTCAACGATTCCTTCGGCATCGACCGCAATGGTCTCCAGACTCACGGGACCGTCGACCGTGCGGCAGATCTCCTCGTAGAGTTCTTTGGCCGGCCGGCCTGTCTTCGAGACATGGGTGGGATTGGTGGTGACGCCGTCGAGGATGCCCCAAGCGTTGGCTTCCCGAATTTCCTCCAGATGGGCGGTATCGATAAAGAGCTTCATGATTTCTTGCCCTTCCGGTAGTTCTTCTCTTGAGCCTGGGGGTCCCGTCCGCGCCTGGCGGGCGCGGCGCCGTCAACCTTCTGGCCGACGTAGTTCTCGATAGCAATCGTTCAATAATGATGATAGCCGGCTTTTCGGCTCCGTCAACACCCCTCGCGTCCGCTGAGCAGGGAAGCTGAGCCGCTTCGTGTTCGAGAGAGAGGCTGTGCCGCCACCAAGG
>JAUWWA010000058.1 GCA_030617125.1 Pirellulales bacterium
CCGGCGTCGTAAGTTGCTGTCCCACAACGTGTTACGGCCGCGCGTGGCGGCCGATGGGAATTTATGGACCGGCAAAACATGCGTCCAAATGACCAATAATTCAAGAAACCCCGGGAAAACGGCACTTGCTCGCCGATGTACGTTAGGGAATAGAGGGCAGAGGACAGAGGGCAGAGGACAGAAGGCGGAGGACAGAGGATAGTGATAGTGCCCAGGGGGCGGCGGACGGTTGCACGGGAATCCGGCTTGCACCTTGCGCGGGGTGACAGACGTTTGGCGCCGGGGCGACCTAGACTTTTGTATGGGTTTCCTCGGACAGTTTTCAAAAAACCTGGTGTTTCTGATCTCCGTCACCCGGCCGGCGAAAAAGAAATCGTCCGCGGCCCGCCGGCGGCGGAAGAACGGCGAAAAGAGCGGCGGCGGGGAGGACAGGCTCTCCAAAACGCCGGCATCCACGTACAAGTCCACAGAAACCGGCAACTGACATCGGATCGCCGACGACTGCCCTTCTGCCTACTGCCCACTGCCTACTGCCCACTACCTACTGCCTACTGCCTACTGCGTCCTGACCTGTGCACCTCCCCTTCCAGCCAGGCTAGGTAGCCCGCGCTGCCGGCGAGGATCGGCATGGCGAGGATCTCGGGCACTTCGTACGGATGGAGCCGGCGGATCGACTGCTCGACTTGCTCGTACAACTCGCGCCGCGTCTTTGCCCAGCACTGCCACTCCTCGGCCGTCTCGATCTCGCCCTTCCAGCGGTACGTGCTCGTGACGGGCCCAAGCACCTGCACGCACGCCGCCAATCGCTCGTCGACGAGTGTTCGGGCAATTGCGGCAGCGTCCTCCTTGCGTTCGGTCGTGGTGACCACTTGGATGAAATCGGTCATGTCGGGGGTTCCTTGATTGCTGACGCCGTATTACTTATGTGTTTGCGCGGCCGTGCTGGCAGCGGCTAGACTGCTTCGTACAATCGCCGCGCCACTTCCTCTGCGTGGAAGAGCATCCACTGCTGCCGGGTGTACACGGCGTGACCGGCGATGTGCTGCGCGATGCCGCCTTCCGGGCGGTCGTAGTCGACCAGCAACGTCGTGCCCTCGTCCGGGACGATCGCGCCGGCCTGGAATCGCTCCAGCGTGTCGCGGTGGCGCATATCGCCTTGCAGCAGCCGGTTCAGGCGTTGGTCGGCCAGCCACGTTCGCCACGTGAGCATGCCCGGCATGACGTTCGTGCCCGCGATGCCGAGTTGCTGCAGATAATCACCGTTGGCGCCCGTCTTGATATCATCCAGCTTCGGGGGGAATACCGCACGATATTCCGGCAGGCCTTCGGCTGCGCGATGGTTGACAAAGTGCAGAAGCTTCGCATAGCCGGCCGAGTCCCAACCGTAGCGGATCGGCGTGCCGAACGTGACGATGTCCAGCGGCAGGCCGACTGCCGCCGGCGCTTCTCTTTCGAGCAACTTGCGAACTCGCTTCCAGACGGGGACGTCGACGCGGCCGACCACCGGCCGGCGATAGTAGACCTCGGCCGCTTCGAAGAAGCGCCGGATCTTTTCGCGGTCGCCGCCCAACAGGTTGGTCGCCAGCGCGAACACGTTTCCGGCGTGGCTATGTCCCCACAGCAGCACGCTCCCTTTCAGCGGGAACTCGCGCGAGGCCAACTCGTCGATCAGCCGCACGGCGCCGTCGGCCCGGCCGATGTGATGGTTTTCGCTCGACCAGCGGAACAGCCGCACCGGGATCAGTCGCTGGCCGGGCTTGTGCAGCGACGCTTCAAGGCGCGCCGCATACTCCGCCGTGTAGTTTCCCGCCTCGCCGGCCACTTTGTCGACGATCCGCTTGACCACACCGCGGACGGCTTCGCTGGCAGTCGGAAACACGCGGCCCACTTCGGCCAGGATCCCCAGGGCATCGGGGCCGACGAACGTCCCGTGCGTCAGGTAGATGCACGCCACGCCCGACCGACGTAACGCCGCGCCCGCCCACCGCATCCGCTTGTGGTACTCATCGCAGCCGCATTGCGGCATCGCCGGCGAACGAACCACGTGATAGGTCGCACCGGGGCGTGCAGCACTATAGGCCTGATGCCGAAACGGACTGGCTTGCGACACGGCTCTTCCCGCGGATCTGTGTAGGCAGGGGAAAAGGGGAATGCTAAATGTTGGGGGCAAATGCGGCGACGCGTTCTGGGTGCGTTGACGACACCTCCAACCGGCTTTAGAATAACCGATCTCGATGCTCGCGGAAACTCCCTTCCGGGGGGCAGAGCCTCTCGTTGAGACTGCTTGCCGATCCGCGAGCATCGTGCAGATGGAAAGTAGGATCGTGGCTGCAAGCCACGCTGAATACGGGCGACTGCAATTGACGGGAGAAAAATGGCTGATCAAAACCGCATAGAACAACTGGCAATCAATACGATCCGCACGCTTTCGATGGACGCCGTGCAGGCGGCCCGCAGCGGTCATCCGGGCACGCCGATGGCCTTGGCCCCGGCGGCGTATGTGCTCTGGGGCGAGGTGCTCAACTACGATCCGGCCCAGCCGGCGTGGCCGGGCCGTGATCGGTTCGTGCTCTCATGCGGCCATGCCTCCATGCTGTTGTACTCGATCCTGTACTTAGCCGGCGTGAAGCAACTCGGCGAAGACGGCCGCCCGACCGGCGAGCCGGCTGTCTCGCTCGACGAGATCAAGAAATTCCGCCAACTCGGCAGCCGCTGCCCCGGCCATCCCGAATACCGTGAGACCTCCGGCGTGGAGACTACGACCGGGCCGCTGGGGCAAGGGGTCGCCACGAGCGTGGGCATGGCCATCGCCGCGCGATGGCTCGCCGCCACGTTTGATCGGCCAGACTTCGATTTGTTCGACTTCAACGTCTATGCTCTGTGCAGCGACGGCGATTTGATGGAAGGCGTGGGCAGCGAGGCCGCGTCGATCGCCGGGCACCTGAAACTCTCGAACCTCTGCTGGATCTACGACGACAACAAGATCACCATCGAGGGTGCAACCTCACTGGCGTTTAGCGAGCAGGTCGCCGCACGATTCTCCGGCTACGGTTGGAACGTGCTCGAGGTGGAAGACGTTAATGACCTGGACGCCCTGCGCGGCTCGCTCGAGTTCTTCCGGGACAACAACGATGGGCCGACGCTCGTGATCGTTCGCAGCGTTATCGCCTTCGGCGCGCCCAACGCCGCGAATACGGCCGGCGCCCACGGCGCCCCGCTGGGCGAAGAGGAGGTTCGCCTGACCAAGGAGGCCTACGGCTGGAACGCCGACGCGCATTTTCTCGTGCCCGACGAAGTGGCGACACACTTCCGTGACGGCATCGGCGCGCGCGGCCAGCGGGCGTACGAGTCTTGGGCGATGAAGTTCGCCGAGTACGCAAAGAGATATCCCGAACCGGCCGAACAGTTTCGACGCATCCAGCGCAGCGAACTGCCCGACGACTGGGACGCCGACATCGAGCCGTTTCCCGCCGACGCGAAGGGCCTTGCCAGTCGGGCCTCGTCGGGCAAGGTGCTCAACCAAATCGCCAAGAATGTGCCCTGGCTCTTGGGCGGATCGGCCGATCTCGCCCCGTCGAACAAATCGCTGATCGCCGGCTGCAACGACTTCGCTCCCGGCAGCTACGCCGGGCGGAACTTCCACTTCGGCATCCGCGAGCACGCCATGGCCGCCATCTGCAACGGCATGGCGTTGTGCGGCCTGAGGGCCTACGGCGCAACCTTCTTCGTCTTCACCGACTACATGCGCCCCGCGATGCGGATGGCCGCCATGATGGGAGTGCCGGTCTTCTACATCCTGACACACGACTCGATCGGCGTGGGCGAGGACGGTCCGACGCATCAGCCGGTCGAACAACTCGCCGCGCTTCGGGCGATCCCAAACCTGGCCGTCTTTCGCCCGGCCGACGCCAACGAAGTCGCCGAAGCCTACAAGAGTGTGATGCAGTTGAAGGACCAGCCGGCGGCGCTGGTGCTGACGCGCCAAAACTTGCCCACGTTCGACCGCAACAGCGTCGCTCCAGCCTCCGGCGTGCGCCAAGGCGGCTACGTGCTGGCCGACGCGGCGGACGGCGACGCGGAAGTGATCCTCATGGCCACCGGAAGCGAAGTCGCCGTGTGCGTGGAGGCCTGGCGGCAGCTTTCGGCCGAAGGAGTCAAGGCCCGGGTTGTGAGTCTACCGTGCTTCGAACTATTCGACGCCCAGCCGGAAGCGTACCGCGATGCGGTCCTGCCGCCGGCGGTAACCGCTCGGGTGGCGGTCGAGGCGGGCGTCGAACAGGGCTGGCGGAAGTACCTCGGCACGCGTGGCCGGTTCGTCGGCATGAGCAGTTTTGGCGCGTCGGCTCCGGTCGCCGTGTTGCTGAAGCATTTCGGCTTCACCGCCGAGAACGTGGTCGCGGCGGCGAAGGGGCAGCTTTAGCCGCTGTACTTACGCCTGCAAATCATCCAACGGCGGGCGCCACAGCGGCAGCGGTGGAAACAGCACAGGGCCGACTTCCCGGGCGACGGCGGTCGACGCCTCGACGCGGCCCTCGGCGATCGCCGCGTCCCAGTCGAGTTGTCCCAGCACGAGTCGGGTGAAATCGGCGACGTTCAGGCGCAGATAGCTGCGACCCAGCCGGCGCGAGAGAACCTTCACACCCGAGGCGGCGACTTCCAAGTGATACTTCTTGCGTTCCACGGCCAGCCCCAGTTCGACCGGCAGCGCGAGCCCGGCCGCCTCCACGCGGCGGCAGAACTCGCCGCCGAGCCGACGAAGCAGCTTAAGCGGATCCAATAGCCGGGCCATGAACACTTCGCCGTCGCCCCATGCGCGATGGTACCGCTGCCCGCCGGCACTGCAGAACAGCTTGTGGATGGATCGCGTCGGCGGCGCGTGCATCAACACGCCGTGACGGTTGTGCTCGATGGCGTCGCCGCAGCACCGCCCAAGCAACTCCGCCGCCGCCTTGCGCCGGTCCGGCGAAGTAGCCAGTTCGACGACCGCTTCACCGCACGTGACCGCGTAGCCGACGATCCGCGTGCTGATCTCGCCTAATTCCAACAACTCGGGACCGTCCAACGCCACATAGAACTGATCGTAGGCCTGACGGCGCATCAACCACTTCCAATAGGAATCGGTTCGCTCCAGGGCCCCGTAGGAGTTGGGCAGGTTCTGGTTGTAAATGCGGACCAAGGCAGCCAGCTCCCACTGCCGCCAGGGCCGGATCTGGAATCGCGGCCGGCTTCGGCGACGCAATCCGCGGTCGATGAGCCTGGCCAGAATGGCGCGGGCGTCGGCCCGGCTGTAGCTGTGCCGGCCGCACAACGCCCAGCCGGTAGGACGGAAAAAGTGGGGGATCGAGGTCCGCAACCACCCGACCAACGCGCCGCTTCGGGCCATCTGCTTTTCCGCCGCGCGGAGCAGATGCGTGCCGTGCCCCTTATTGCGGCACTCCGGCGAGGTGGTCAACCACCCCAGGATTGCCACGGGAAGCTGCAGCGGGCCAAATTGCATCGTCCGGTCGGCGATGTGGACATGGCCGGTGATCCGGTTGCCGTGCCGGATCAGCATCCGGTCGCTCGGCTCGTAGAACGGGTCTTCCAGCGATGCCTTGAATTCCTCGCGCGAAGGTCCCTGGAACATACCTGTCAAGAAGTGATATACGGCCGTGTGATCGCCCCCAGTGGCAGGCATCACCGGCAATCGGCAGCGCCGTCGCCGCCTCCTAATAGGTGGCGCTTCAGCCGATAGCGATGAAAAAACCTCGGCGCCCATCGGCGGGAATCCTTTCTGCGAATGCCGATCGATCCGTCACTAGCGATGAGTCTAGATCAATGAATAAGCTCTGTGCGTATCAAACCACAATTACGCATTCTTGTGAAGTAGGTGAAAGGCGAATTGGCGAAAATTTTTTTCCGGGTGCAGGCAGAACGCATATTCCCGGCGCGACAGTGCGCTTGCGGCGTGCAAAGCGTGCGCCGTTTCCGCCTGCAATGCAAGCAAGCGCCGTCGTTGCGGCTTGACGTACCGCTGCAACTGCTCGTTAATTCGCCGAATTGCCCTGCACCGCCTGCGCGCGTTCTGGGGGGTTGGGGGCGTATCTACCCAGCGGCGTTTCTCCGCGATTAACCCGCCAGGGTTTGTCAATCCCCTCGTCGGCGCGACATCCTGCCCGTCGATGTACCGCTCCGGATGGTAAACGAGGTCGCGCAATTGCTGCTGAATCGCCCGGGCGTCATCTTCGCTCACCGGTTGTCGCGGAATCGGCAATAGCAGCGTCGCCGAGAGGACCATCAGCCCCGGCGGTTGCAGGCGGAAGAAGCGTTCGATCAGCACATCGGTCACTTGGTCGTATTTTGCCCCTCCAATGCCATGCAAAAACAGATCGCTCAGCGCCAACCGCGCCCAAAGCGTGGTAATGAGCGCCCTGGAGCGGATTTTCACGCCGTCGCGGCGAAGATCCGCAAGCCGCTGAACCGCCCGGCGCGCATCGCCGTCCGCTGCAAGCGGCAACTCGAACCGCAATGCCCCGCGATCGGCTAGCTCGATCCGGTCGCGATGCCGACACACGAACACCCGTCGACGCCGCGGATCGTCGGTCGTCCACATCCACAACGGTGCCTCGAACCAGGGTGGGGCAACCGCCAAATCGGGGACGGGGTGGGCGACGCTGCGAATCCGATGGGCCCGACGATACTCCCCGACCACCTCGTTGTAGACCCGCGAGAACCGCTCGGCCTGGGCAAGAAGGTGCACCGCGAACCACCGAAAGGGCTCGCTCTCGCATACCCAACTTTGCGGGATCTCCAAGGTCTGAAGCCCCCAACAGCCCTCCAGTTCGTGTCTCGCATCGGCCATCGACGCGCCGAGGTTGCCGGTCCGCTCAGCGTGCCCAAGCACCATCGGCCAGTACTGCCGGACCAGCGGGTCGGCCACCAGTGGGGCGATACGCTCGGCCACGCGGCCCCCGAAACCGGCGAACAACGCCCGATCGACGATCGGCCGCTCTTCGTATGGAATCTTCGACTCCGCGCGGTCGAAAGCCACGGGTTCGACGTGCGGCTTGCCGACCGATCCGCCGGGCACGGCGATCACCGTGTCCTTGACCGTGTCGCAGTCGATCCGCAGGTTGACGGCCACCGCGCCGTGTCGGCGGGCGAGGTCGTCCAGGGCGAAGTTCTTCCACCACACACCCGGATGACACAGTTGCGGCTGATGCCCTGCCAGAAAGATCAGCCCGGCATCGTCCGTCGCAGCCGAATCGACGTCGCGATAGGCGGCCGAGAAGCGCCGGGCTTGGCCGACAAGTTCCGCCCGGGCCTGTGCGGACAACTCGACCAGCGACCGCCCCTGGAAATCATAACTCCGATTGACGCTCAGCCGAACATTCTCCTCCACCAGCGCCGCGAGTTCCGACAATGGCGGCTCGATCAACGCCGCGCCGTCCTCGCAAGGCGCACGCAGCCGGCGGTTATCGCGTTGCCCCGTGTGAGTGTTCATGGAAGGAGTCAGGACTGAGGGTTCGGGATTAGGGGTTCTAGTGTGCCGACAAAGCTGAACTGATGGGTTCTCTGTTTAGCGGGGCAGCAACGCTGCCCGTGATAGTCTCTGTTTAGCGGGGCAGCATCGCTGCCCGTGATAGTCTCTGTTTAGCGGGGCAGCATCGCTGCCCGTGATAGTCTCTGTTTAGCGGGGCAGCATCGCTGCCCGTGATAGTCGGAATTGACCGGGCAGCGTTGCTGCCCTGTTAAACTCTGAGAGAAGCAGAACGCTGAGCCCTGAACCCTGAACCCTGAACCCTCATCAGGCTTTCTTCCAACACGCGGCGATACACAGCCAGCCGCGTCTCGGCCTGGTCCAACGCGCCCCCGAATGACCGGCGCTCGCCGAGGTAGATCAACGGCACGGGCAGCTCGAGGATTCGCAGCCCTCGCGCTGCCGCGCGGACCCAGAACTCCAGCGGCATGGCGTAACCGTTTTCGGTTAGTTCGATCTGCCTTAGCGACGCGGTGCGATAGGCCTTGAATCCGCAGAAGGCGTCGGTCAGCCTCAGGCCGAGCCGGCGGTTGAGTTCGTCGGTCATGATGCGGTTGATTCGCCGGCGGTCCTTGGGCGGTTTGCTCGCGCCGGGAAACGTCCGCAGGTAGCGGCTCCCGGAAACAACGTCGGCCTCGCGGCACGCCTCGATGAACCGCGGGATCAGTTGCGGCTGGTGCTGGCCATCGCAGTCGATGGTCACCAGCACGTCGTAGGGGCCGTCGACGGCGAACTCGAACGCCGAGCGGACCGCCGCCCCATAGCCCCGGTTGTGCCGGTGCGTGATCAGGTGGATATCCTCGTGCGCGGCGAGCAGTTCGGACGTGCCGTCGGTCGAGCCATCGTCGACGACCAGGACTTTATCGCTGTAGCACAGCGCCCCGGCCAACGCCGCCGTCACGTGGCCCGCTTCGTTGTACACCGGCAAAGCTGTCAGCATTCTGCAA
>JAUWWA010000147.1 GCA_030617125.1 Pirellulales bacterium
GCCGGCCATGTCGCCGGCTTCCTTGCCCTCGGCCATCGCCATCATGGGTTCTCCCGGCGGTGCGGCGGCGGGCATCGGCGCGTCGGCGGCAAATGCCATTCGCCGGGCCCCGGACTTGGCCATGTGCATGCCGCCCATACCGCCCATGCCCATGCCGCCGCCCTTGATCTCGCGTCCCCAGACCTGAAATGCCCGGCGTTCTCCCCGGGCAAGCCCACTCCCGTCCCCAGCCAGTTCATCCATCTCCTCGGCCACGGTGGCCCCGAACACGCCGAGGTTGCTCATGGCGACGGCGCCTTTCTTCAAGAGGTTGCGGACGTACCGGCCGAGGTTCGACTCGGTTCGCGGGTGATGATGACGGCGCCACTTCCAGAAGAACGCCTTGATCTCCGGCACGTTCGACCCGCCGGAGATGTACTCCAACGCCTTGTCGTAGATGGCCACGACGGTCGAGCCGACAAACGGTTCGCCGTGGAAGTCGGTCAGACGGATCTTCACCTTGGCCTTCTCGCCCGGCTTGTACGCCTCTTTGGAAGGCTCGACGTCGACGGCCAGGACGCGCCGCTCGGGCGGGACGACGATTTCCTTGCTCTCGGTGTGGACCCGGCCGTCGGCAATGGTGACCGCCTCGACGAAAAAGTTGGGCATGTCCTTCTTTACGACGCCGATTGCCCGCACGATGCTCTTGCCGTCGAGCCGGATGACCTTCGGCTTCAGGTACACGCCGTTCGCCGGCCGAACGAACAAGAGCACGGTGCCGCCGGTGCGATCGGTGTTGATTTGCAGCTTGACTTCCTCGCCGGGCGCATACTCCACCTTGTCGGGCACGAGTTCGATGTGGTTGAAGCGGAACTCCGAGCCGTCGAACCCGCGGCCGATGACCGTGAACAGGTACCCGCCCTCGATCGTGTGGTTCTTCGCGTCGGTCAGCTTGTACGAGAGGCGATATTGGCCCGCGCGGGAGGCGGTGATTTGCTGCCGCGCACGGCCTTCGACGTTCGTGTCGAGCTTCCACGTTCGCACCGGCGTCTCGACCGGCTTGCCTTTGCGGTAGCTGACGCGCAGCAGCGTCAGTTCGCCCTTGCCCTCGACCGGCTTGTTGTCGATTGTATGTGCATTGAAGCTGGCGCGGATGGTCTCTCCCACGCGGTAGTAGCCGCGATGGACCCACGCGTAGACCTTAAACGGTTTCCGCGCAACCAGCACCTCTCCGGCGCCGACGATCGTGCGTCGCGACTGGTCGACCACTTCGGCGGTGATCGAGTAGCGATGGTCCTGGTCGCCGTGGATCGCCTTGGCCACGCCGGTGTCGATCACGACCTTGACCGTACCGTCCTCGCCAATTTCGACCTCCTGCTCGGCGACCAACTCCGGCGGCTGCTGGCCGCGCGGCCACCAATATGGAATCGGGCGAAAGCAACCCCACGACCTGAAACCCGGATACCAGTGGTAGTCGTAGCCGAACCACCAGTAGCCCGAACCGTAGAGCCAGTCCCAAGGGCGGGTCGGGTACCAACGCTCGCTGTGGCTGGTGCGCATGACCTTGTACTTCACCTTGGCGTGGGTGACCGGGGAGCCGAAATAGTACGTCGCCTTGATGGTGGCCGTGATCTTCTCGCCGAGCATGACCGGTTCTTTCGGGGCGTCGAGGGTGACCTCGAACTCCGGCTTCTTGTACTCTTCGACGCGGAAGTTGCCGCCGCCCAGATGCCGCCGTCCTCGTTTGACCACAAGCCGATAGACGCCCAGCGTGGCGTCGGCCGGCAGCTCCAACTCGGAGGCCATGCCGCCGTAGGCGTCGGCCGTGAGCGTTTTGCTCGCGATCTTCTCGCGTTTCGGGTCGCGGATCTCGATGGTGAACCTCTGCCCGGCGAAGTCGGACCGGTCGCCCATGTCGTACCGCGCGTGGCGGACCCAGAACTTGTACTGCACCTTCTGCTTGGGGCGATAGACCGGGTGGTCGGTGATCGTGAATACCTTGGTCGCCTTGTACTGCGCGTCGTGGCGCCGAGGGTACCAAACGTTGGTGAAACCGAGGTAGGCGAAGCGGCCTTCTTGGGTCCGGGCCGTGATCAGCCACTGGTAGTTGCGCGGCTGGTCTTTCGGGTCGGGGATCACCTGGCCGTCGGCGTCGGTATACTCGGCGAACTGTGTCGTGAGCACCTCATGGCGGCGAGGCCGGTTATGGTACACCTGCCTCCAGCCGAAGAACTCGACGTTCGCCTTGGCGATGGGTTTGCCCGTAACCGCGTCGCCCACGAAGTAGTAGGTCTTGCCCGGCAGCGGCTTCTTGACGATGGCCGTGTCACTGAGCCAGATAACGATGTAGCTCGTGTTGCCGTTCTTCATTTTGGCGCGGAGCAGATAGGCGCCTGGCTCTTGCAGCGGCGTGGTGATGGTGGTCCGCTTGTCGAAGTGATTCTCACGCGGCTTGAGGGCTACCTTCCACTGGGCGACCTGGCGGCCGACGTACTGCTTCTGATTCTCGTGGACCAGCCGATAGCCGATGTTGCCGATGTTGACCTTGTTCCAGTCAACTCGCGCGGGCCGCGACTTGATATACGCTTTCACGTCGTCGAGCAGCTTTTCGACTTTGACTTCATACGCCGTTAGCTCGACGGCGCCCCCGTTGCGGAAGCGATACTCGACCGTCGCTCCTTTGCCGGCCGGTTGGTTCATGACCGGCTCGAAACGGCCCCACTTGCCGACGATCTGATCCAGGCGTTTTTGCCAGTTCCGTCGTTGGCGATCGTACCGCCGGCCAAACTCCTTGATCAGCCGTCGCCAGTGATCGGCCGCCTTGGGGTATTGTCGGCGGTTCTCGAACACCGCCGCCAACTGCTGTAACGAATCCCGGCCATGGCCGGTTTCTGGTTCGGCGGCGATCTGCTGAGATATCTTGACGAAGTTGAACTCGTCGGGCAGCTCGAACCGCTTGACGCCGGTGGCAAGCTGGGCGATCGTCTCGTTCTCGCTCAAGGTGTGCAGCGCATAAGTCCCGCTTTCGTCCTCCTGGGTGTCGTCGGTTTGCATCCGGCCGAAGACCCAGCCGCGTTGGGCCATCGTCTGCACGCCGAATTGACTGAGCAGGAAATCCGCGAACTGCTTGCGCACGGCGTTCTTCCGCCGCGGGTTGAACTCAATGGCCTGCTCCAGGCACCAGCGCCATCGTTGGCCGTCGGTCTTGGCCGCCTCGAACGATTTGGGCGTGTAGTGGTAAACCGGATTGCCGTCGGCGTCGACCGGCGCGCCGCCCGCCCGGCGAGAGTGTCCCCAGCCGGGGTCATAGTCGGGCAACCGGTCCAGGTCGGTCAGAGATTGCAGGCGCCACGCCTCGCTGTAGCCGCGGTTGTTCAACAAGATCGTAGCGAACGCGAGCAGGTAGTTGCCCACTTCGGCGTGGTTGTCGTCTTGCTTGGCTAGGGGTAACGCCCGGGCCATCAGTTGCAGCGCGCGGACACGGTCGCGCTCGACGGCATTGACCACGCGCCCGCCGCCACGTTTCCGGCCGCGCTGGAACTCGCCGGCCACCATGTAGCCGTGGTGCGGCGTGTTCACGTAATTCCAGGCCGCGGCCTGGAGCAGTCGCCAGTTGTCCTTGTGTACCTCGATGACCGCCTCGCGGAAGGCGTCGATTTCGCTCACGCGATTGAGCCGTTGTAGGCACACGGTTGCCCGACTCAGGTCGTCGCCAACGCTGCTCGGCTCGTCGCTCGGATCGAGTGCGAGCTTGCGAAGCCCCTCGTAGGCGTCCTTGTAGTTGCCTTGCTGGATGGCCTTGTGCAACGCTTTGCGACGGGCGTGGTTAGATTCGGGAGTTGCGGGACCACCGTGAGGGTCGATAAGCGCCTGACCAAGGCGTTGGCCAGGTCCTCGGCCTGCGCCGCCGGGCGCGAAAGTACCGGCCAATACCATGCCGGCGACAGCCAACAAGCAGAGGAACAGAAAAGTTCTCATCGTTCGATCTCCTGGATCGCTACGGAATCTGTATCGCTACGGAATGTTGTGCAATCAACTGATCTATTCTGTCGCGACGCCACGCATCTCGGATACCTCCATCGCGTCACGTTTCGCCCACGGCAGGTTCACGTCGAACCACTCCGTGCGGCTGTTGTATTTCGAGCGGACGTGCTTCAGGTAGTCCTTCATGCCGGCGGCGCCGATCCCCGCGTTGTCGGCCACCACGACGGCGCCGCTGGCGAGTCTCCTCTCCAGGCTTATGAGAATGGGATAATAGTTCGACGAGCCGCAATCGACAAAGAGAAAATCGATCGGGCCCTTGAGTTCCTTGACCACCTGCCGGGCGTCGCCGACCTTGACCGTGACGAGCTTGTCGAGCCCGGCCTTGCGGAAGTTGGCTTCCGCCTGTTTCGCCCGTTCGGGACTGATCTCGATCGTGATCAATCGGCCTCGGCCGGCATTTTTCAGTTCCCGGGCGATCCAGAGCCCCGAGTAGCCGATCGCCGTGCCGCATTCGACCACCACCTCGGGCTTCGCCCGGCGGACCAGTTCGGCCAGCCGCTCGGCCTTCTTGCGGCCGATCATGTAGATCCGGCGCTCAACACACGCCTTTTCGACCTCGTCGATGACCGCCCGTGCCGGGTCGTTTGCCGCGGCTTGCGCGGCCGCCGCCGCGGCGAGAAGGGCCATTGCCATGCAGAATGCCGCTTTCATGGGAGTCTCCTTCTTCATAGACGCCATGCGTCGGCGGAAAGTTCCGTGAGGGCAATATAGAACTCGCAGGCGACCGTGTCACCCCCTCCTTCCCCAGGAGCAGTAACGGGGGCAAAGCCTCGTTGGTCGTCGGCCCGATCATGGAGTGGGTGAATCGGCAGCGGAACCAGTGGTTCGAGACGACACGCCACGTCAACACTGCTTCTAGCGAAGCAGTGGCACACTTTCGATCACAGGCACCCTGCTTGCCTCGCAAGGGCTACCTTCCCTGAAAGACCAATGGGTCGCCATTCACTACCCGCCAACTGCGGGCAAACCAACCTGAACCGCCCGGTGCGGACCCGCATGCCGTGGTGGTGTGGGGAGGGCCGGGCAAAACCCGGCCCTTACCCGATTGGACCGATGCACGCTTGTACGTACCGCTCACTCAGCCCGCTGGTCTTCTACTTGCTTCTTCCAGTACGCCGCATCCACCTTGATGTCATCCAGTCGGGCGCTGTCAATCCAGGAGATGAAAGAAGACCGCGACTTCCATTTGCCAGCAAAGTTCCGCGTGTGGATGAGCGAACACTTCTTGCGTGTCCGGGTGAGGCCAACTACGAACTTGCAGATCTCAAGGTCCTGGATTGCTCGTGGATCGTGCGGCAACTCGTCGTCGTGCAATCCCGCGATGAACACGTGCTGCGCTGAAAGCCCCTTTGCCCCTTCGAAGGATGTCACCCTCACATGCGGTGATTCGACTGATGCAGCAGTCCCTTGCTCATCTTCCGACGCTTCCTCAGGCGGTTCATAGGCGTCGACATCAGCCAGCACACTCTGGCGGAACTCACTTGGCAGCATGTCGACCAGACGCTTGGCGCGGTCCGCTGTCTCCGCGATCGCGTCTGCAAGGAACGGCGGATCGTCCACGTGCAGGATGACTCGCCACCCAAGATTGGAGTCCGGGCCTTCTTTCAGAATTGAGAGTCCCAGCTCTCGATTCAAC
>JAUWWA010000129.1 GCA_030617125.1 Pirellulales bacterium
CGGCAGACTACTCCTGAAGGACATTCTGTCGCAACTTGCCCGGCCGGGCCGCGATCCGCGCGAACACCTGCCCGCCCCCATCTTCAGACAAGGCGTGCTCAAGATGGACGACCTCTCGCCCGGCATGGAGCTGACGGGAACGGTGCTCAACGTCGTCGACTTCGGCTGCTTTGTCGACATCGGCTTGCACCACAGCGGCTTGGTCCACGTCAGCCAGATGGCCGACGAGTTTGTCGGCGACGTGTACAAGATAGTGGCGGTGGGCGACGTTGTGAAAGTTTGGGTGCTGGGCGTCGATAAGGGACGGCGGCGGGTATCGCTGACGATGGTCAAGCCTGGCACGCACCGCCAGCACCGCGGGCGCCGCGGCGAGAAGAGCGAGAGACCGGACGACCGGAAGGCCCCAGAGGAAACCGCCGGCAAGCCGCGCGGCGAGCGGCCGGCCAAGGACCGGCACGCCCGATCCGCCAAGCACAAGCGCCCGCCGAAACACCGGGTCCCCCCCAGGCCAAAGCACTACAAGCCGAAATCGCGTCCCAAGCCGGTCGTGCCCATCACCGACGCCATGAAGACCGGCGAGGAACCCTTGCGCACCTTCGGCGATCTGTTGCAGTTCTACCAACAGCAAGAAAAGTCCGATAACACTGGCGAGAAGCCCAATCCGGCCGAAATGAACCAGGACTCAGCACCGAGCACGCCTGACGAAGCAAAAGACGCGAACGAGTAAGGGGTTCATGGACTTCAACCAACGACTCGAAAAAGCGATCGAACGCGGCCAGCGGACCGGCGATGCCCGGGCAGAGGTCCAGGCCGAAAAGGCGCTCAGTGAAAAAGAACTCCAGCGCGTGCATTCGCTGTACCGGCTGGAGCTTTCCGAACGCATCGAACGCTGTCTTGCGCAAACGGCCGACCACTTCCCGGGTTTCCAGTTCGAGACGGTCGTCGGCGAGCGCGGCTGGGGCGCGGCCGTTAGTCGCGACGACATCAACGTCACGCGCGGCAGCGGGCGGACCAACTACTTCAGCCGACTGGAAATGGTCATCCGCCCCTTCTCCTCCTACCACGTGCTGGAGTTGGCCGCCAAGGCCACCATCCGCAATAAAGAGCTGTTCAACCGCTCCCACTTCCAGAAACTCACCGAGGTCGACCTCACGTCGTTCACCGAGATGATCGACATCTGGGTGCTGGAATACGCCGAACTCTACGCGGCGAAGAGTTGACGCCGCCGCGGGTCTTGTTCATAATCGAGGGACCGTCCTTCCAGTAGAAAACTACCGTCATGGAAACCATCGATTCCCACGTCCTTGATGAGATGGTCCGGCGATTGGTCGCGGAGTTTCAGCCGGAACAGATCATCTTGTTCGGTTCCCGAGCATGGGGCGAAGCCGATGAGGACAGCGACGTCGATCTGCTCGTGATCGTCTCCGAGAGCGACGAACGTCCAACAAAACGCGCCGTGCGCGCTCATCGCTGCCTCGGGGGCCTGGAGGTGCCGACTGACATCCTCGTGAAGACCCGGCCAGAAGCCGAACGATTCCGCCATGTTCGCTCGTCACTGGAGCATAAGATCTTCGAGGAAGGCAAGGTGCTTTATGGATGAGGCCAAGTGTGAGTACGTTCGCATCTGGTTACTCAAGGCCCGGCGCGATCTGGAGGGAGCCAGGAGACTCGCAGCTCGCCCCGATCGGATTTTGGACCTGGCGATTTTTCACTGCCAGCAGGCTGGTGAAAAGGCCGTCAAGGGATTTCTTGCCTTTCACGACTATCCCTTGGTGAAAACCCACAACATTCGGAAACTCGTGACCTTGGCAGAGCAATACGATCCCCAGTTCTCGTCGTGGCGCGAAGCAGGAGAAGAGTTGACCCCACACGCAACCGCTTTCCGCTACCCGGCCAAACCCGTTGACCCCGACGAGGAAGAATACGAGCAAGCCGAACAAGCAGCGGCAGGGCTGGTCAATTTCGTGTGTTCGTTGCTGCCGAAAGAAGCACAGCCTAATCACTGATGGGTGTTCAACGCTTCCTTCGACCCCTTCAGTCCTCCACCGGCGCCAACGCCAAGTGCTTGAGCGCATTGAGCGCCTCAAGCACGTCGTCGCACGAAATCTTTCGCCAACCGGAAATCTTGTGGCGCAAGATGGCCCGCCGCATCGCCGCGAACGCCTTGTTGAGGTCCGGCGGTAACGGCGGGACGTGTGCGAACGGCCGCAGCGGCTCGACGGCGGCTTCGGCGGCGGGCGACTTCGGGCGTTCGTGCAGCAGCGCATCGCCCGATGCGTGCAAGCCGGCCTTGTTCTCGTCGCGCTCGGCGCCGGCGGCGGCGCGAACTTCGCCCAATGAACCGGAGAGTATCTCCGGCACGACTTCGTCGTCGGCCGGATCGACGTCCTCGTCCCGCTCGGCCGTGAAGATGTCTTTTTCGCGGGGTTTCTCGTCGGCCGCCGCGCCCATCGCTTCCCAGCGCTGCGTGCGCATCTTGGCGACCGACCAGCCCTCATGCACGGCGCCTTCGAGCCACATTTCGGCGTCCACCCAGTCGAGCGCGGCCTGAAAGTGGCTCCAGTACAGTCCGGCGTACTGCCGGTAGGTTTCGCCGAACCGCTGAAAAACCCTTCGCAGTCGCCCGGTGTGCTGCGCTGAGACGCTTCCCACTCGGCGGCTCCACGCTTCGTCGGCGTACGTGGCGGCGGTGGCGCCGGCGTCGATCAGCGCGTCGCGCCACTGGCGGATGATTCGGCCCTTCTCCCAGTTCGTCGTACTCACCAGCCGGTTCCAGCGGCCGAGGTACTCCGTCGAGGTCGCTTCGACAATCGGTTCGATGTCTTCGGTGGGTTCGATCGCTTCGATGGGACTATCCGTTTGAAGATGCTCGTCCACGGGATGACTTCCTGTCGTGGATGGTTGCAGACGTGTGACAAGGCGGGAATTCTACCGCGCCGGACGCAGTCTCACAAAGAGGCTGATGTCTGCATGGCAGGGCACGAACCCGGCCGGGATCGGAAATCCCCGAATCCGGCCGACGATTCCAGCCAAGAAAGGCCTCAGCCGCGTGACGACCGAAGCGGGGAGAGAAGAATCGAAACGGGGAAAACTTGTCGATACTCCGGCCTACTTCTGCGTCTCTGTGGCGTTGACGTCGGCCGGTTTTTCCGCGTCGGCCTCCTCCATCGCCGCAGCGGCCGCGCCGGCGCCGGCGGGCATCTGCGGCTCAACCATCCGCAACACGAACAACGCACGGTACGTCGCCAACTGTTGCGGCCGCCGGTACTCCTGGCTGGGCCGGAACTGCTGGCGCGCATCGGGGGGTTGTTGTGATCCTTCGGAGGCCGACTGCAATCTTTCAGCCGGCGCTTTTGGTCTACCGGCGAAGGGTTCCCGCGGCTCGGCGGGTGCTTCCTCCCGCGCGGCCTTCTGCTCGGCCTCCTGTTTGTCTCGATCCGACTTCTCCGCTAGCGTCTCCGCATCGCGCGGCGCCGGGCGCTGGTCACCCAAGCCCGACTTGCGATGGCGCAACCCCTCGACCTGCCCCGCGACGTCTAAGCTGGCGCCGGGAAGTTGCACTCGCCGGGCACGACCGGGTTGGGCCGTCTGCCGGCTCATCACCCGATCCCTGCCGGAACGTTGTACCTGTGCTCGCAAGGAATCCACGCCCGCGGCCGCGTCGCCCTGCACGGCTCGCGCCTTGGCGGCTCGGGCCGGTTCGCTCTTGGGCGTGGTCGGCGCCGGCACGCCTCGGCGATTGAACCGGCTCAAAGGCCTCTGCCACGCCACGTCGGGGGCCGGCTCCACGAAAACGGAGAGGAACTGCCGCGGCTGGGCGGCCAGTTGCGACAGCGTCGCTTCGATCTGCTCCGGCGTCGCCTCCACGTAGACCACGTCCAACGCGCCGGGACCCTGCTGGGCGTCACGTCTCGCTGCTGAGACCTGCGATTCGACATCGGCCAGCTTCTGGTCCAGGCTCGGTCGGCGAACGGCGTTGGCCCAGGTCTCCTTTGCGGGCGCGGCGCCACGGTGGGACTCGTCTTCCTCCCAAGCGATTCCATTGGAAAGCAGCAGTTTGTCGAAGCTCCGCTGCCGGACGGCCTCCGGGCTGACGTCGCACTGCACCAGCAGGACGCCGGCGGGAATCGGCGCGACCGGCGCCGCATGGTCGGCCGGAACGCCTTCGACGATGTGCCGCGGCGCGGTTTTTGCGGAACCTCCTGCTTCGCGACCGGCAAGGCCTCCAAGAATACCGTGCTCTGTTTTCAAGCGGGCAACGGCTTTGCCGGCCGGTGGACGGCCGCCCTTGGCCGCGATCTTCGCGCCGCCTTTGCGTGGGATAGGGCCGCCTTTGGCGGCGATTTTTCTGCCATTGGCCGTGGGTGGGACGACTTTTTGGGCCGGTTGGTCGACCATTAGAGTGGCGGCCGACGGCTTCTTCATAGCCAACTCGCCCGACTTCGCGACTTCTGAGGCAGCGGGCGTTTTGGCCCGCGCGAGACGGTCTGCGAACATTTCCTCGTCCGCTTCTCCCGCCACTTCTCCTTCCTTGCGGGCGGCTCGGATCGTCGGGGGGACGAAATCCTTGGCCGGTGCAGGCGCCGCGGCCGGCGCCGGCGCCTTGGCCACCTCATCGTCGTCGGGCTGTTTGAGTTCGTCCAGGCCCAGCACCATCAGCGCGACGGCCACGGCCACGGCCAATCCCGACCAGATGACCGCCCGGGGGGTGAGGAACCGCCGCACGACCGACCGGCGTTTGAGCTCGGCCGGCCGGGCGAGGTGCTCGTCGGTGAGGATGCGCCGTTCGGCCGCTCGCAGCACGCGCTCGGGAAAGTCTTCCTCCAGCTTGTACTGGGGCAGTTCCTGGAGGCTCGTGCTCAGCGCGCGCAGCTCGTCGAGCAGTTGCCTGGCGTGGGCGTTTTCGGCCAGCAATCGCTCGACTTCCGCTTGCTCGGCGGCGCTGAGTTCACCGTCGAGGTAAGCGCTCAGAAGTTCGTTTCCCAGCACGTTTTTCATCGGTACAGTCTACTAATGGATCAACACTTCTTTAAGTTCCTCGCGCAATTGCAGCCGCGCCCGATGCAAACGGCTGCGAACGGTGCCGATGGGTAAATCGAGTATCTCGGCGATGGTCTCGTAGCAGCATCCGTCAATCTCCCGAAGTACGACGACCGCGCGATGTTCTTCGCCAAGTCGGTCAATCGCCTGGCGCACTTGCCGACAGCGTTCGTCTCGCTCGAGGTTCTCGCTGGGATTGTCTTCGTGGTCCATCGGTTCGTTGCCACTTGTTTCCCGGAAGTGCTCCACCGAACTAGTCGGCCGCCTGCGCCGCCGCTGGCTGGCCGCCACGTTGAACGCAATCCGGTACAACCAGGTGTAAAAGGCACTGGAGCCCTTGAACGTGTCCAACTTTACGAACGCCTGGACGAAGGCATCCTGGACCACGTCCCTGGCGTCCTCGGCGTTGCCGGCCACGTGTACGATCGTGTTGTACAGCCGGTCCTGGTACTTCAGCACCAGTTGGCCGAACGCCGCCGAGTGGCCCGCCAGGGTCTGATCGATCAGTTGGTCATCGTCGTTCACGGCAGGCTCGTAATACAATAGATGCGCCTTTGCTGCGGGAAGTTCCCAGCGCGACCGCGGGGTGTCTTGCGACCTCGACTCCGCCCCCCATTATCACTATCCGCCGATGCGTTGTCAACCCCCTTGACACGGCTTGTTACAATTCTGTTGCGCAAATGGGGGTTGCATCTGATTCCGGGGACATGACCCGATATTGGTATACTGGGCGAGATTCGATCTCTTTATCTGCTGAAATCGAGTCATCGGTTCCGCTTGTGGTGGTTGTGGTGGCCAAAAACTCCCCTTGAAATGAGCGTCGCGAATGGCTAACATGGTCATGTGTACATGTCCACCATTCCCTTCCCGCCGCATCGGGTGGAGCACCATGGCCGAAGTGATCCGCACAGAGCGAAAATCGGCTGTGCTCACGCC
>JAUWWA010000301.1 GCA_030617125.1 Pirellulales bacterium
CCACAGCGGTGGTTGAGTTCAGTTGACGCCAACGCGAATCCCGACTAAAGTGAAAGGTACAATATTCATATGCTACATAGTCGTTTCACGAGTAACAAGGTCACAGGAATCATGTTCGGTGAATTGACTCCCCTGGGCGGAGGCGACCCAATCCCGTTGCTCAAGAAGGTCCTGCTGGTCGGGCGGCGCGAGAGCTGCGATGTCGTGCTCCGGTTTTCTAACGTCTCGGCTTACCACTGCCAGTTGTCGGTCAACGGCGGCTACTGGTATGTTCGCGACCTGAAAAGCCGCAACGGGGTGAAGGTCAACGGCGTTCGGGTGATGGACAAGCGGATCGACCCGGGCGACATCCTCTCGATCGCCAAGCGCAAGTACGAGGTGAAATACTCACCGGTCGAACTAGGCGCGGTGGGCCCCCCGCCTCCCGACGTCTCCGATGGCGACCTGTTCGGCAAGTCGCTACTGGAACGGGCTGGCTTGGAACGCCAACGTGTGGCCAAAGTCAAGAGCCATCCCGACTACGAGGAAAAGAAGCGATATGAAGTCGATATGGACGAGCCCGGCGACATCCAACTCCGGGACTGACCTTTTGTCACCCGCAACCCATCAATGGCCAAGAAACAGAAAATCCGCACCAAATTCCGGAAAAACCGCGGCGTGCGAACGCGCCGAACCGACTGGACGCAGCAGTTCGACCAACACGGTTTCGAGGAAGAGAACCCCCGGCAGCACGAACGCATTAGCGGCAAGGGTGAACTAAGCCGAAAACGCACCGTCTGCGGCACCCGACTCGACAACAGTGGCGAGCCGGGACTGGACGTTCACCTTTATGTCAACGAGTCGATCTGTCGCCAGGGCCGAGTCCTCTCCGTCCAGGGACTAATCAGTACCGTGCGAGATGACGACGGGCAAATCTATCAATGTGCCACCCGTCGACTGCTAAAAACGCTGGCTACCGACCAGCGCCATGTCGTGGCTACCGGCGACCGTGTGTTCTTCCGGTCGGTCGAGAACACCGAGCCGGCCGAAGGTATCATCGAACGCGTCGAACCTCGCCACGGGAGCATCTGCCGAACCAGTCGCGGCCGGCGACAAATCATCGTCACCAACGTCGACCAATTACTCATCATCTCCAGCGCGGCCGAGCCTCGATTGAAACCGCAGTTGATCGACCGTCTGCTCATGATGGCCGAGAAGGGCGGTGTGCACCCGATCGTGTGCATCAACAAGATCGACCAGGTCGAGCCCGCCACCTTGCAGCCGCTGGTCGGCGTGTACAGCCAGATGGGCTACGACGTGCTGCTTCTTAGCGCGAAGACGGGTTTCGGCGTTGAGCGGTTTCGCGGCGTGCTCCGCGGCAAGGAGAGTGTCGTGGCCGGACAGAGCGGCGTGGGGAAGTCATCGCTGCTGAACGCGATCGATCCGCAATTAGAGTTACGCGTGCGCTCGGTTAGCACCGACACTTCAAAAGGACGTCACACCACGAGCACGGCCCAGCTTCTGCCGCTTGGCTGTGGCGGCTATGTGGTCGATACGCCCGGCATTCGGCAGTTTGCGCTCTGGGACGTGATTTCCGATGAGGTAGCCGGGTTCTATCGCGATTTGCGCCCGTACGTCAGCGATTGCCGTTACCCCAACTGCACTCACACGCACGAAGACGACTGTGCGGTTAAGAACGCCGTGGCCGACGGCCGGCTCGACGAGCGCCGGTACGAGAGCTACTGCCATCTCTGGGCCGGCGAAAAGGATTCGTGAGATGCACGAGCTGCAGGCGGGTGGGAGACGAGAGAAGAGATGGGGAAGCCTTTTTCGCGACGATTAGGTACAATAGACTGAGCCTCGAATCCTTTGAGGGACACAATTGTTGTGTACGAACTTGACCGCGCTGAGAGCGTCGCCAGCGAAACGGCCATATTGGTCGGCGTCTTGCTGCCGGATCGACAATCGCACGAGGCTCCGCTTGAGGAGTTGGAGGGCCTGGCCACCACGGCCGGCACCCGAGTAGTCGGGCGTCTGACGCAGCGCCGGGAAAAACCGACAACTGCCACGTATCTCGGCAAGGGGAAGGTCGAGGAGTTGACCACCTTGGCCGCTGCGACCGACGCCGACGTCGTTATCTTCGACAACGACCTGAGCCCCGGGCAGACGCGCAACCTCGAACGCACCATCGGCATCAAGGTCCTCGACCGCTCGGAGTTGATCTTAGACATCTTTGCCGGCCGGGCGCAAACGCACCAGGCGCGGCTTGCCGTGGAGCTTGCCCAGTACGAGTACGCCATGCCACGGCTGAAGCGGATGTGGACGCACCTGTCGCGTCAGAAGATGAGCGTCGGGCTACGCGGCCCCGGCGAAATGCAGTTGGAGGAAGACCGCCGGCTGGTTGAAAAGCGGATTCGTGACCTGCGGCGCGAGCTGCACGTCATCGAGCGCCGCAAGGAGCGCGAGGTCGCCGCGCGGCGCGACGTGCTGACCGTCTCGCTGGTCGGCTACACGAATGCCGGGAAGAGCACGCTGTTGAACGCCCTGACCGGCGCCGACGTATTCACGCAGGACGTGTTGTTCGCCACGCTCGACACGCGTACGCGGCGCTGGCAGCTACCCGGTTGGGGCCCGGTGCTGCTGAGCGACACGGTCGGGTTTATTCGCGACTTGCCGCACCACCTCATCGAAAGCTTCAAAGCAACGCTGGAAGAGGCGCGCCAGGCGAACCTGCTTCTGCACGTCGCCGACACCGCCAATTCGGCCGTCTACGATCAAATCACCGCCGCCAACGAAGTGCTCGAAGAGATCGGCATCGAGCGGAAGGACATGCTGCTGGTGATCAACAAGATCGACGCATTGCCCGACCGCGCCCGATTAGACGGGCTGATCAATCGATATCCCCAGGCCGTGGCGATCAGCGCGCGTAGCGGGCAAGGGCTCGGGAAGTTGGCCTCAGCCGTCAGCGACGCCCTCAGCCACAGCTTTCGCGACGTCGACGTCGAGATAGGCGTCGAGAACGGACAACTCATGGCCTACCTGGCCGCCCACGGCGAAGTCCTGTCGAAGAAGTATCACGACACCCGAGTGGTCGTCCATTGCCGCATCCCCCAGCAATACCTCGGACGGATCGAGGAAGACGGCGTCGTGCGGCCGCATCGCAAACGCCGAACCAACTTGCCGCAAAAAGCCGTTGAGGACGTCGCGTAGACCTTTGCGGCTCAGCGGCCGCCGGTACATCCCCAATTATACGAGGCCGATTTCGCGTTGTACGTCGAGTCGCTTTTTGCGTCCTAAGTGCTTTCGCTCAAAGAGGTTGCGACGCAAGGCCGGTGCGCCGCCGAGACACTTTCGGGATTTCTTGAAGCATATTCCACAGCGACAAAAATTGGCACGGGCGTCGGAAAACCCGACGCCGCAACAACTTACATCGCTACGCCGCGGTCGATCGCCGGGCGTCGAACGCCCGACGGCGCGTCGTTTTCGGGTCGCAACTCCTTTTCACATAACGGTTTGGAATTATTGGATGGTGTTTCCGCCCTTAATCTGGGCAAAGCCGCCTGCTTAACGTCTTGCATTCCAACGACTTGCGTCGCGGTTTCCCCCCGATGATACGAGGAGCTATCAGCCGTCAGCTTTCAGGTGTCAGCTTTCCGCCTTCATCCTTCATCCTTCAGCCTTCATCACTCCCATTCTCCCACAACCGGTGGCACAATTTCAAGAGCTTTTTGCAGCAACGTGATCCCGTGGCCGGACCGCGTGGGCGTGCAGCTCACTAAGAACGGCGATATTAGAGCTGTCC
>JAUWWA010000235.1 GCA_030617125.1 Pirellulales bacterium
GCCGGCGAGGATCACGATCCGCCCTTTTTCCAGGTGTCGCCGTGCCCGGCGGCGGATGTACGGCTCGGCCACGCCGTCGGTCCGCACGGCAGTCATCAGCCGCGTGTTGCAGCCGAGCGATTCCAGCGCGTCTTGCAGGGCCAGCCCGTTCATCAC
The DNA here is from genome assembly GCA_030617125.1 of Pirellulales bacterium. Lineage (GTDB taxonomy): Bacteria > Planctomycetota > Planctomycetia > Pirellulales > Thermoguttaceae > JAUWWA01. The sequence goes on from JAUWWA010000235.1 coordinate 157, forward strand.
CGTGGCCAGCATCCCCATGTAGTGGGCCGTGGCCTCATGGACGGACGAACTGCCGCAACTGAACTGGGCGCCGCGGAGGATGTTGCCGCCGCCGATGACGATCGCGATCTGTACGCCGAGTTGGGCGGCCTGGTGGGTTTGCCGGGCGAGATGGACCACGGCGTCCATGCCGATGCCGCGCTCGCCGGCACGGACGAAACCTTCGCCGGATATCTTCAACACCACGCGGCGATATGGCAATGCACCCGGCGACGGCGCGGACTGGCTCACGGCTCTACTCCTTGGCGAGTTCCCAATGGACAAAGCGAATGATTTTCATGCCGGCTTCCTGGGCCACCTTGCCGACTGTCTTCTTGCCATCCTCGGCCTTGACGAACGGCTGCTCACTCAAGCAACGTTCGGCGTAGTAGTTGCGCAGTCGGCCTTCGACCATCTTCTCGATGATCTTCTCCGGCTTTCCTTCCTTGCGGGCGGCCTTGGCGAGGATCTCGCGCTCCTTGTCGACCTCGGCCGGATCCAGGTCGTCTTTGCCGACGGCGGCCGGACACATGGCGGCGATGTGCATGCAGATGTCCTTGCCAAGCGCGGCGCCGCCGCCTTCGCGGTGCAACAGCACGCCGACAGCGCCGTTGTGATGGGCGTAGCCGCTGCACCGGCCGTCGATCCGCTCGATCCGCTCCAGCCGGAACACCTCGCGAATGCGGTTGGTCAAATCGTCGAACTGTTTCCGGAGCGTCTGGCCCGACTTGCTGGGCGACGGCTGGCCGAGCAACTCGTCCGGCGTGGCGGCGCCGGCGCCGGTGGCCAACTGCCGGGCCAGATCGTCGGCAAGCTGCATGAACTCCTCGTTGGCGGCGACCGGGGCGCTCTCGCACTGCAGTTCGACGATTGCGCCCGTGGCGGCGTCCGCGTCGGCATGGACGGCGATCCTTCCGGCCGAGGTCTTCCGGCCGGCGCGTTTCTCCATGGTTTTTGCCCCTGCCTCGCGCAACAGCACAACGGCCTTTTCCTGGTCGGCGTCGGCGTCTTGCAACGCCCGTTTGCAGTCCATCATGGGCAAGCCGGTCTTGTCGCGCAGCAACTTGACGGCCGCGGCAGTAATCTCCGCCATGAATATACTCTCCGGTATTGGGTTCGTGTGCAGGATTGTTTCCGTGTATGTAGCGGGAAGACGGTTTAGCCCGGGCGTCCGCGCCGTGCGGCGCCGCGAGGACGCGACGGTTAGACTCGGTTCCGGCGTCCGCGCCGGCCGGCAACGGCGCCGCAGCGCGGCGGCAAGACTACACGCCGGCGTCGCTCATTGCGGCGATGGCCGCTCCCTCGGCCTCCTCTTGCTTGATTTCAACCGCCGACGTTTTCCCGGCCAGCACGGCGTCGGCCAGGAGTTGGACAATCAACTCGATCGAGCGGATGCTGTCGTCGTTGCCGGGGATCGGCAGGTCGACTTCGTCCGGATCGCAGTCGCTGTCGATCAGCGCGATCGTGGTGATACCCAGCTTCTGGGCCTCGCGGATTGCGTTCTTTTCCTTGCGGGGATCGATCACGACCAGGCACTCAGGCAGCCGGTTCATGGTGCGGATGCCGTTGAGGTTGCGATACATTTTTCGATATTCGCGGCTCAACGCCGACTGCATCTTCTTCGAGTAAGTGGCGAGTTCGTCGCTGGCTCGCAGGGTCTCGAGTTCCTCGAGCCGGCCAAGGCGACTGCGGATCGTGCGGAAATTGGTCAGCGTGCCGCCGAGCCAGCGATCGCTGACAAACGGCATGCCGCACCGCTGGGCCTGCTGTTCGATAGTGTCGGAAGCCTGACGCTTCGTGCCGACGAACAGCACGAGACTTCCCCCGGCCGCCACGCGTTGGAGGTATTTCCTCGCACGCAGCAGGCCGCGAATCGTCTCGCGGATGTCGATAATGTGGATCAGATTGCGTCGGGCGTAGATGTAGGGCCTCATCTTGGGGTTCCAGCGGCTGGCCCGATGGCCGAAATGGACCCCGGCTTCAATCAACTCCTTAACAAGAACGGTAGCCAAATGACAACTCCTCACTTCAGACACACCGGCGCAGCCCTGCCACATGTGGGGGGCATCCGGCGTTAGGTCGAATCATCGGTCGGTTCGCATTTCCCAGCCGCTGCGGACCGTTCGCAACGGCGAATCCCAAAGCATAGCAATTCTGCGCCACAGCGTCAACCGCTGAGGCTACCCGGCCAGAACTTGAACTTGCAGCGAGGGAACGTCGCTGCCGGAAGGTATTCATTCTTCCACCTTCCCCCTTTCAGGCCGGTGGGCAGCGCCCGCTGCGACGAGCAATCAATGGCCCCCGGGTCTCCCGACCGCATCCACTGCGAGACGGTATCGGACTTCGCGTGCACCTGCTTCGCCAGCTACGGTGTGGAGTAAGTCGGGGAAGCGAAGTTGCGAAATCCGTGTAACCTGTTCTTTAGTAGTTGTTGCACTTCTTCACAGATTCACTCCTGTTTCGCCACGGCAAGTCGATCCTCAAGAGAGAACAACTTTGTTGGATTGTCCACAAAGAGCCATTTCGCAATCTCCTTGGCGCGGTCTACGTCAAATGTGCCGTCGACCACTTTTTGGGCCAGTGTGGTAGCAACGTTCTCTCGGGCGAGCTTCTGGTGACCGTACACCCCGTCGACAAAGCAGTAATCGCCGCCAAACGCGCAGATCTTGTTGGCCGGTACGGCATCGAGCCATTCGGCCAGGGACCGGCGAGCCGCTTCCGGCGAAATGATGTGCCCCCAACACATGTCGATAAACACATTGCGAAAATTCTTGGCCAGGTTCGACAGCTCGAGCATGTACGGGTAGCCCATGTGAAAAATGTCAAACTTTACATTCTCATACTCCAGAAACAGGTTGGTCAGTAGCGTGGGGTTGGAATCGGTAATCACATTACCATTTCGTTCCTGAAGCCCCGTGTGGAACTGGAACGGTAGCCCCCGCTCGTTGGCCAAAGCGAGGAGGGAGTGCATCATGTAATCCCCAAATGGCTTGCCCAGTTTGATGCCGGCCCGCCTGTCTGGCGAGTGCTCGTTCGCAAACAACCGGTTAAACTCTTCTTCCGCTTCGGCTGTCGTGGTTTTGGCAAAATACAGGGAGCGATCATACGCCAGGCCGCACTTCAGCGCGACGGCTCCTTGCTCGTCGAAGGCCCGCTGCACATGGCGGCGCATCGCCTCTTCCCAGTCACCCAGACTGTGGACCGAAACACCTACCGCATCACCCCTTTGCACCAGTTCCCGGCGATGTGTGGGGCAGAAATATACCTGGTCTAATCGGAGCGCCGGTACGAGAAACCGCCGATCGCAATCGAGTTGACATTCGTTGTCGTTAATGGATAGCAGGATGCGACTCTTCTCCTTCAGGACGTACCGGTAATGATCGCCTTCGGCGCGAGCGGCGCAAAAAGCTTCGCTCAACGGGCCGATCGTCTTGCGCGTGACCCCGTCGATTCCATACAACTCCTGGGCCGCTAGGTCGAGTGACCGGCCGTATCCCGTGGATCGGGCGACATGCCAGTACGGCTCCACGAGTTGCCACCGCTTCAAAAGGTCTTTCGAAGAATCCCTCGCCACCTCCAGCTCCTCCGGCGACAGGCCGGCGGAGACCAGGTCGCTCGAGAAATAGTGCGTCAACCATTCGCCGAGCACGTCCGTATCTTGGGGACGCGCTTCCTCACGAACTGGCAGATGCTCGTGGGTGTCGATAATCTCCAGTTGGTTGATATACGTAAGTAGTTCCACACGGACACTCATGAGTCTCTCCTGTAATGGCCTAGCGCCTCTTCTGGCGTGGTAACCATTCACGGGTCTTCAAGGCTCTTGGGACCTTCCCGAGGAAACTTGCCCTGAACCGAGTGTCTCTATCTTGAGCAGGCTCATTGGCCTTGTCAAGGGCCTGGCCGTTCCTCGCACAAAAACTCCTTGAAAACCTGTAAACGGGCGTTGTCCATGACGTTTTCGAGCGTCACCGGGCGGCTGCCCTGGCGCTTGCTCTCGTCCGCTGCTTCCATGAAGGCGAATATCTCCAACGTCTCCTCGGCACTGACCGGCGGCTTGCCGGTCCTGAAGAACTTGATGATCTCGACAATCAGCGGCTCGTACCCGTCGAACCCGCCGCCGGGAACGATCCCCTTGCTGCCGAAGACGGTCGAGCCGTAGCCGCGCCGACCGTCGCGGATTCCGCGGAGCGTGCCAATGCGGCCATCCTTCCAGACGCCCACTGCCACGTCCGTCCCCTCGGTGTGCACCCGGGTCACTGACTGGCAGCCCCGGCCCATGATCGTAAACAGCGGCTCTACGCC